>JAQGHK010000631.1 GCA_028288875.1 Phycisphaerales bacterium
CCGTCGGGCAACGTCCCGGCCACGCGTGGCAATACTGCCGAGCCTCCGGCTCAGCCTCGGCTGAACGTCGACAACACCGGCGTGACGTCCAAGCCGATCGGCGATGGCGAAGACGCTCATCTCGCCGGTAACTCGCCCGACGTCCCGCTGTAGCACCTTCGGGTACTCACTTTAACGCGGTCGGGCCTTCACCGGCCCGGCCGCGCTTCGGAATCTCACTGTCGGTTTAACCGGGGAGAGCATCATGCCCACTGTGAAGAAGTACCGCTCGCGCGATGGTGCGCATCTTTTCACGTTCCGATTTGTCGAGGACGACGCGGCGATCGATGTGTTCTGTTTGGCGCACCCATCACTTAATGGGCGCGACCCGCATCCGGCCCGTACGCATTTGTTCGAGTCCCGCAAAATTTGCTTCGTCGCCGGCCGGGAGCCGCGTGACTTGAAACGCGCCGAGCATTTGGCCGCCCAGTGGGCGGAATATTTTTTGAGGTACCGCCGGACCGGAGTAGTCGAGTCGTAATAAGTTTTTGGCTCTGTAATCGTCAATGCCTGGAACCCACCCATGCAACAATTGAAGAAATCATCCGCGTCACTCTCGACGCCGCCGATCGTCATGACGCGGCACGTGCTCTGCCGGATCATGAGCACGGTCGCCGCGCTGCCGGCGGAAACCGGCGGCATCCTGCTCGGGCCGATCGGCAGCGACGACGTGACCGGGTATTTCTTCGATACCACTGCTCAATGCACCAGCGTCACCTATTCACCGAATCACGTTTTGTTGCGGCAGAAGATGAAGGAAGAGTGGTTGCCATATGGCATTGACTTCAAGGGGTTCGTGCACAGCCATCCCGGCACTTCTGCCTGGCTAAGCGGCGGAGACCTCACCTACATTCGCCGGCTGCTGGAGATCAACACCGACATGAACGTTTTCATCGCCCCGATCGTCATCCCGCGGCAGTTCCGCATCCGACCCATCGTAGTGCTGCGCGAGCAGCCCGATCGTCCCCGGGAAACCGTGCTTCGCATCGTGTGAACTGTTGTCTTAACCCAATGCACGCCTGGCTTGGCCGCCATGCAAGAAAAGGAATGTCATGAACTTTGATCGAATCCGTCCCTCTATTGACGTCGACCGCATGCAGCGGGCTCACGTCACCGTCGTCGGCGGCGCAAACGGCCTCACCCGCGACTTGGTCCATAGCGGGCTGGGTAGCGTCACCCACATCGATTTTGATCGCATTGAGCCGAGCAACGCCGCCCGGCAGGACTTCGACTTGACTGACGTCGGCCGTTACAAGGCCGAGGCGTTGGCCGCGTCGCTGAAACGCTTGAATCCCGACGTGCAGGTGACGTACCTGGTACGCAATTTTTGCGAACTGAGCGAGGAAGAAGTTGACCAGCACCTGGGCCAGAGCGATCTGTTGATCTTTGCAACGGACTCGTTTGCCGCACAAGCGCGTGGCAATATCGAATCGCTTCGTCTCGGCAAGCCCGCACTCTGGATCGGGCTGTACCAGGGCGCCCGGGCCGGCGAGATTGTGTACTATGCGCCCGGCATCACGCGAGCCTGCTATCGCTGCATCTGCAGTGGCCGGTACGAAGCCTTCGAGCGCCAGGCCCGCGGTCAAGCCGCGCCGCCCGTGAACGTGCCCAGCACCGGCGGCACGATCTTCGACCTGCACCTGGTCGACGCGATCGCCGGACAGATCGCCGTCGGGCTGATCACCGCCGGCGCGCCCAACCGCATGGGCCGGCTCATCGGGCAATTGGACCAACGCAACTTGCTGCAGGTGAAGATCGACCCGAACTACACCCTGAACGGGCGGGATGTTTTTGGCGAATATCTCGGCCATCACCCGGCTCAGTTCAGCTTCAACACGATCGCTTTACCGATGGAGCCGGAGCCGGACTGTCCCGATTGCGCGACACTCCGTCGAGCGGCGCAGGAGGTTACGCCATGCGAGCAATCCTCAAACGATACGTCACGCGCGACCCCGCGGGCCGGTCGATCGCGATCCGGTTCGAGCGCGTAAGCGACGACGAGGCCGGCCGAATTCAGCACAGCGACGAGCGAACCGCCCACGCCTGCACCGGGTGTGGGCGGTTCGTGACCGAAGTCGAACAGCGCCGTGGCATCTGTCAGGTCTGCCAGCGGCGTCAATGCTGCGACCAATGCGCGAATCGCTGCCAAGTCTGCGGGCGTCAATTGTGCGGCCATTGCCGCCACGGCTTCGCCGGTCCGCCACCTATTACGGTATGTGCCAGTTGCCACGCCGCGCTCCGCGTTCGGCAACGGTTGAACGATCGAAACGAGCAGGTCGCCAGTGAATTTGCCCGGCAAATGGAATTCCAGCGGCTGATCCATCAGATCGATGCGCAACGCGACAGTGTCCAGCAGGCCCACCTGTCCCTTCAATTGCAGGCCGCCCGCGCTGGGCTGCGTTTCGTCAAGCCTTCCCGTTGGCGGTGGATGCGAAACCTATTTCGGCAGGCATGGGCTTGGAGCACAGGCCATGTCCGCTGAACTTCCCAATGCTGAACAACTCCACCGTGCCGGTTTTGAGTTCATCGCGCGCCTCAATTACCGCTTTCGATTTGCGTCATGGTGGAACCCTTCGCCGGACGCGCTCATGCAGGTGCTCGTCGTGCCGGTCGGCGACGCGGTGCTGATCAAGGCGGACAAGTCGTACTTCATGCAGTCAGTCTCGGAATCGGGCGAAACGTGGGCACGGGATCTTCCGGCGCTGCACGACTGGCTGGAGGCCCATCTGCCCGAGGTCCGCGTGGCCTTTTCCCACTTCCGGGATGTACCCGCGGGGCTCGCGGAGGCAGAGGTTCGACGGCGGTCGAAGGCCATCACGCCGGCCCAAGTTCTGCCGCCGCCCGAGGAACTGGCACGCCTTCAAGAGCAACTTCAGCGGCGCACTGCCGCGATCGCGTCGGACGCGAGCCTGGCGGAATTGCTCGGACCGGTCGAGGACACGCTCCGCGCCTACCTTCACCACCGCAGTCGTCGTGAACAAGCGACTGCCGATGCCCTGGAAACGGACGTTCGGCAACAGCAGGAGCGAGTCGGTCTGTTGCAACACCTGCAACACGAATACCAGCGCAACGGTTCGGCCGCCGTTTACACGTTCGCTATCCATTCCAGCCTGCAACTCGCCTGCGATGCCGACGAGTTTGCGTCGGCGCTGCGGGCGGTGATGCGCGAGATACGCGATCAGCACCGCTATCACGTCCTGCAGAAACTCCAGGGCGGCCGCCTCAACATCCAGCTCTCGGAATGCGATCAGCCGGCCATCGCATGGATTGAGCAGTGGTTCGGCGGCACGCTCTCCCCCATGCAGCTGGCGCGGATCGAGCAAGCCGGACGGCCACTGCCGCTTTCGCAGGACCACGTCATGGTCACGCCGGATGAGCCGATCCGATCGGACGCAGGTGCTGTTCAGGCCGACGCCAAGCGCGTCGGGGCACGGGTGCTGTCGACCATGATCAGCCGGCTGGACCGGACGGAAACCGAGGCGCAGCGGCGGGCCGTGGCCGCCGATGCGGCCAGCGCGGACGCGATGCCGCTCAATGTCGGTTTGCTGACGGATGCCGCAGGACGCGATCTCGGCCCGGCCGTGCTGCCGCTCGGACAGATCATTCATGCCGCCATTTCTGGCACGACCGGTAGCGGCAAGTCGTACCTTGCCCGGGTGCTGGTCGAGGAAGCGGCTCAGATCGCGGGCCTCGGCATTCTCGTCCTCGACCCCAGAAACCAGTTCTCCGGCTTGCTGGTGGGCGAAGATCGACCGGCGATTCTGTCCCAGTACGCCGCCTTCGGCATGGACTCTGTCCGGGCGCGGGGGTTCGACTTTGCGTACTACGCGCCCGCCTTGCCCGAATCCCCGTTGCCCGAAAGCCTTGCCTCGCTCGCGACCGGGCACGCGATCGTCAGCCTCAAAGGACTGGACGACGCTAAACGTTGTGAGCAGGCGGCCGCTGTCCTCACCGAGGTGTTCGATGCACTCGGTCGCCGGGGCGAGTCGGACCACCCGCGTCTTTTGATTGTCGTCGACGAAGCCCACCTATTCACCCGAAAACGCGTCGTCGACGACGACGCCATTGCGTCCGCCGTCCGTGCCGAAGCGGCCATCGACCGTCTTGTCCGCGAGGGACGCAAGTACGGCATCGTCGTGATCCTGGTCAGCCAGGCGATGAAAGATTTTTCGCGGGATCTGGCCAGCGTGCGGCAGATGACCAGCACGAAGGTGTTCCTGCGCAACTCCGACAACGAAATTGACTACGCCGCCGACGTCCTCGGGGACGGACGGCCGCTCGTGAACCTGCCGACCGGCGTGGCCATTGTGCATAACGCCGCATGGGGCGTGCGACGGTTCCGCGTCCGTCCACCGCTCTCCAAAATGTGCGAGCTGGGCGACGCCCAGATTCGGCAGCTGATGGGTAAGCCTTTGCTGCGGCGGGAACACGCCGTGTCGTCGGAGGCGCGGACGTTGCTCGTGGCGCTCCGCGACCACTGCGGCGTCAATGGCCCGGTCAACATGTCGCAAGCCGCGCAGCTCTCCGGCATCACCAGCAAGCGCCGCTTGCAATCGTTGATCGGTGAATTGGAGCAGGCCGGGCTTGTCGTCTCGCGCAAGCTCGTCGAACGAGGCAGTCCACGCCTGATCGAGCCGGCGGCGGACAGTGTCCGGGCCTCGGACGAAACGCCCTCCTGAGGCGGACAGAAACGGACACAACGCGTTGCGCTCCGGACGAAATCTGCTGCATCGATCACGTATCCGCGTTTTTGGCCCTGTCCGCCTGATATATGGCGATTCTGTCCCGGACACAACGGGGCGTCACTCGGGAATGAACGAACGGTCGAGCCGTCGCGGATTTGGATCTTCCACACTCGTTGCTGTGGAAGATCGTAAAGGTGCGAATCTTAATTGCAGTTCGTCACGACAGTTCTTAATCCCGGCCTCAATGAGAAAAAGTGTCTAACGCCGCGGCTGGTCTTAGCGACCCGTTAAGCTCCGAGAGCAACCCCATGCGACCCTCGGGCACAGACATTTTCGCGCCGTCCTCGGCCCGTCCTCAATGGATCACGCCCGAACTGATCGCGCGGACCCTGCACGTCTGGCAAAAGCGATCCCCTACACCACTCACCGAAGCCGACGCTGTCGACATACTGGTTACGGTCGGCCGACTCGCAGACGTACTGGCCTCGTCTCGCATCCCCACCGAAACAACAGTCGAAAGAGAAACAACGCGCCATTGATTCTACCCGCGCGGTTCCGCGCGGAGGGGTGCGAAATGTTCTCAAAAGCAGTCGATTCCGATCGTTCCGAGCGGGCGAATACGTTAAAATCCGGCACCGCATATCGGAGCTCTATTATGAAGCAGTTCGTCGCCTGGGCCCGTGTCAGTTCGCAACGGCAGAAGAAAGAAGGCTTCAGCCTCGATGACCAGGAATCGCGACTACAGGAATTCGCCACGCGCCTCGGCGGCCAAGTCGTCAAGCTCTTCAAGCTTGCCGAGACTGCCAGCAAACGCGAGGAACGATCGTCGTTCCGGGAGTTCACGGCATATGTGAAGAAGCATCACGGCCATCTGGCAGGCATGCTCTTCGTGAAAGTCGATCGGGCGGCTCGCAACATCCATGACTGGGCGGCGCTTGAAGTCTTGAGCGAAGAAACACGCGTTCCCCTGTTCTTCCCCGACCAACCGACCGGCGAGACACCCGCTGGGCGCATGCAGCGACGCATGAGCGCGGTGTTCGCGTCGTATCAGACCGATCAACAGGCCACGGACATCCGTGCCGGACAGAAACGCCGCGTCGAGAGCGGCTTGCCGCTGGGCCGACAATACGGCTACCGCCTGGTCCGCGTGAATGGTCGCAGTCTCGTCGAGCACGATCCGATCCAAGCCCCGAAGGTGCGGCGGATCTTCGAGCTGTTCGCTTACCAAGCCCACACCCTAGAAACCTTGGCCGACACGCTCGCCCGCCAGGGCATCATCTATACGGACCGCCAGCCGAAGTTCGCCAAGTCGACGCTGCATCGCATCCTGCACAACAAGATTTACATCGGGCAGGTGCATTACCAAGGCGTCTGGCACGATGGCACGTTTGAACCGTTGGTGGAATTGGCCACCTTCCAGCAAGTTCGCGAAAAGTTCCGCACCGACTTCAAGGTTTACCACAAGCCGCAACTGACCTTCGGCGGCGGCCTCATTGTCTGCTCGCATTGCGGCCATCAGATCACCGGTGAACACAAGGTCAAAACTTCGCCCAGCGGCGCGAAACGCAACTACTTCTACTACCGATGCACCGGATACAGGACGACCGGGCACCCAAAGGATCGCCTGAACGAAAAGCAGATCGATCAGCAACTCTTCGCGTTCTTCGCCACGATCAAACTGGATGAAGAGACGCGTCAGTGGTTCGTTGAGGTGATCCGGGCACGGGCCAAAGCGGGTCAGGTGGAAAATACGAATCACCGCGTGGAACTGATGCGCCAGCGGGAGCAGGTGGAAGCCCGGCTCAAGTCGCTGCTGGACCTTCGGATCTCGGGCGAGGTTACACCGGAGGAGTATGCCGCCAAGCGGAGCGAACTACAGGACCGCCAAGCGGCCATTCGTCTCCAACTGGAATGCACTGATCGTGACGACGATCAGATTGCGGACTTGGCGATCAAGGCGTTTGAACTTTCACAAAGCCTTACCGAACGATGGCTTAGCGCCGACTACAACGCAAAACGCACGATTCTGAGCATCATGCTCGAAACCGTGCGATTGAACTGCGGAAATCTTGAATTTACCCCAAGAAAACCGTTCGATTTGCTGCGTGACGAGAATCTCGTCCCGCTCAGTGGAGCGACGGGGAATCGAACGCTAACCACCAGCGAAATTTGACCAAAAACGCAGATTTTAGAGGCATTTTTGTCCGAATTTTTGTCCACGCTTTCCGATCGTCTGAATCTCAGTGTTTACCCGACACCATGAGATGCGCGCAAAGGTTCAACGTTTTCAACCAAATTGTCGGCAATATCAACGGCATTGGAGAGCATGCTGCAACGCTCACGTACCGCCATGCTTACGGCATTGTTGCACTCGAGGCGGATGCTCTTGAACTGGCCCTCCGCGACAGCACGGTCGTATTTCAGGAGTTGCAAATGTAAGCCTTCGTCCAGCGTCAGTGGCGTGCTGCGGAACTTAGTCTCGACGAGGACACCTCCCCTGAGCTCTAGGTCGGCCTCACCAGTGATCCGCCGAATGGGCCTGCCTGGAAGCGCAACGTCAGTGTGGAACCGTTTGCCGATCGCAACAAGCTCATCTTTTCTGGCGTACTCGGCTGCACGCTGTAGTTGAAAGAGATAACCCTCCACGTCAACAAGGTGAAGCCGCGCCGCCATGCACTCCGTAAACACCTTTGCACCCGGAACGTGTCGTATATCGCTGATCCAGTTCGCAACTTTTTCTAGGCGACCTTCTAACCTAGGGCTTGCTTTGATCAATTCCCATGTCCGTTCCTCCAGCCATGCAATCCTTCGTAGCGCACTGAATCTTTTCGTGTCCTCGATGAAGCGGGCCGACCGACCGAGGAGGTTGA
>JAQGHK010000667.1 GCA_028288875.1 Phycisphaerales bacterium
GGCCGCCCAGACCCTCACGCCGTTGAGCGATAAGACGGACGAGAATTATGTTCTGAATAATCTGCGGCTCGGCTCGTCCGCGCTCGCCGCCTACGACCTCGGCACCGCCGAGTCCGCGTTTCTGAAAGCCTGGGAAGTTATCAACGCCGGCGGCGTGAACAGCGGTGCGCGTTCCGTGGCGGCCGTTTGGATCGATGAAAAACTGAAAATCTGGAAAGGCGAACCCTACGAACGCGCGATGGCCAGCTTCGATCTTGGCCTTGTCTATCTGATGCGCAATGATTTCAACAATGCGCGGGCGGGGTTCGAGAATGCGCTGTTCAAACTGCGCGACTACGCCGACGCACAGGACGAAAAGAAGAATTATTCCGAGCAGGAAAGCACGTTCGTCCTTGCCGACATTTTGCTGGGCCGCTGCTGGCAGCGTTTGGGAAGGGAAGACTTGGCTCGCCACGCGTTTGATGACGCGACGCGGCTTCGTCCCGATCTCGCGCCGCTCGCCGATTACAATCGCCAGGTCGGCACGAACGTGCTGCTCGTCGTCGAATATGGCTACGGCCCGCGGAAGCATGAGGAATTTGACGGCACGCTCGTCGCCTTCGCCCCCTCGCCCGCAACCGCGGGCCAGATTCCGCAGCCGCGCGTGATTGTGGACGGCGGCGAATTCGCGATGACCGGCGCCGAACGACCCACGATCGATACGGTCGCCATGGCGGCCGATCGGCGGTGGCAAAGCATCGATACCATCCGCGTCACCAAAGACGTCATCGGCACCGGTCTGATCGCCGGCGGCGCGGGATACGGGCTTTACCGCATGAATCAGGATCGCTTTCGTGCTGAAGATGCCGCCATTGCCGGCGGCCTGATTGCCGTTGGCGCATTATTGCGGGCTTCATCGAATGTCGATCTTCGGCAATGGGAGATGGTCCCACGCACCGTTTTCCTGCTCCCGCTAACGGTGGCCCCTGGCAAGCACGATATCACCGTCGATTTTCCGGCCGTGGAAGTGAGCCAGACCTGGCGCCAACTGGTCGTGCCGGACCGTGGCGATGTCACGTATTATTTCAGGATGAACCGCTGGTTCCCCGGCCCCTTCACCTGGCCGCCAATGCCGCTCGATGTCACGGCGTCAACCGATGGATTGAAGTAACCGAACCGCTGCCTTTACAATCGGCCGCCATGCGCCGTCGCGGAATGATAAAAACTATTGGTGTGCTCGCCGCAGCTATCGTGGTGACTGGCTTTGTGATGTACGTCATCGTGCAGCCGACGGTCGGCTGGCCGGACGAAAGTCGGCGGCAGGTTCACCCGGCCGGATTTTCCATCGTGAAGCCGGACGGCTGGGAGCAGCACGCGACTTTCACCAGCGCTGGCCAACCAGCGGACGGATTTAAGTTTCTTCCCGCCAAGGCCGTCGGCAGCCCCGGTTATTTCAACCTCACGCGTCTGACCGTCCCGGTGACCGAGGCTGATCGAAATGCCAAAGGCTACACGCCGACGACGTTCGCCGACCAGCCCGCCTGGGAGAAATTGGCAGAGCATACGTTCACGAAAGAGCATTCCCGAAGCCTGATCTTCGAACGCGACGGCCAATGGTTTGAGATCTCCATTCGCCGCCCTGATTCGGAGCCTTTCATCGCCGGCGTCTGGCGCGCCTACGCCGAGAGTTTCAAGATCGAGCCCGTCAAAACGCTCGCAACCACGTTGCCCGCCACCCTGCCGGTCTCACAACCGTGACGCCTTTCGCCAAGGCATTGCTCCAGTGGTACGACAGTGCAAAGCGCGATCTTCCCTGGCGCGTGGCGAGCGGATTTCCGAATCCGTACCACGTACTCGTCAGCGAGGCGATGCTGCAGCAGACCCAGGTGGCGACCGTCATTCCGTACTTCGCACGCTTTCTAGCGGCGTTTCCGACGATTGAATCGCTCGCCGAATCGGAAGAACAGCGGGTCCTTCGGCTGTGGCAAGGCCTTGGGTATTACAGCCGCGCTCGAAACCTGCGGAAAGCGGCAATCGCCGTTGTTGAACAGTTCGGCGGCGTAGTGCCGCACGCGGTGGAAGATCTGCTGACGCTTCCCGGCGTCGGGCGCTACACGGCCGGCGCGGTAGCTTCCTTGGCTTACGACACCGTCGCACCCATCGTGGATGGCAATGTCGTCCGTGTGATCTGCCGCATCGACGCAATTGAAGAGGATCCCCGCGAGCCGCTCATCCAAAAGCAGCTATGGCGGCGGGCGGAAGAAATGCTGCCGACCAAGCGGGCGGGCGATTTTAATTCTGCCTTGATGGAGCTTGGCGCCACCGTCTGTACGCCTAAAACGCCCGCCTGCTTGATCTGCCCAGTACGGAAGTTCTGCCGTGCCTTCGATCAGCAGATTCAGCATCGCGTGCCGATGGCGAAGAAGGCAAAGACAACGCCACTGCAGCAGCGTTGGGTGCTGTGTGTGGAGGATCAAGCCGGCCGTTTTCTGATCGAACAGCGGCCCGCCACGGGACGATGGGCTGGCATGTGGCAGTTCCTTACTACGTCGACCGCCGATGAGAATACCGCCCTCACGTTCGGGACGACTCCGCCGACCGATCTCGGCATCGTCCGCCACGCGCT
>JAQGHK010000515.1 GCA_028288875.1 Phycisphaerales bacterium
GCGGCTGGCGTTTGATCCGTCGGCACCAGACCTCGCCGCGGATAACGCATGGTCGCCGGTGAAAGTGCGCACCGACGGTTTGCCACCCGTGATTGAAGCGCAGGTGATGGAACCCGTGCGAGAATTGATGACGCTTCCGGCCAAAACGCTGAAACAGCCGCAGCCCGGGCACTGGCTGTTCGACATGGGGCAGAACATGGTCGGCGTGCCGCGGCTGACGCTCAACGCGCCGGCCGGTACGCGCGTGACCATTAAGTTCGCGGAAATGCTGGACCCGGATGGCACGATCTACACGACCAACTACCGCGGTGCCAAGTCGACCGATACCTACATCTGCCGCGGCGACGGGCCGGAAACCTGGCAGCCGCGCTTTACCTTCCATGGCTATCGCTATGTCGAACTGACCGGCCTTCCGACGCCGCCATCGATCGATGCCGTGCAAGGCGTGGTCCTCGGTTCGGATACGCGTTCGGTCGGCAGCTTTGAATGCTCTGATCCGCGGATTAACCAGCTCTGGTCGAACATTCGCTGGGGCCAGCGGGGTAACTTCCTGAGCGTCCCGACCGACTGCCCGCAGCGCGACGAGCGCCTCGGCTGGACGGGCGACGCGCAGGTCTTCATCGGCACTGCGGTCTACAACGCCGATGTCGCAGCATTCTTTACCAAGTGGCTCGTGGATGTGGATGACGCGCAGCGCCCGGAAGGCCCGTACACCAATACGGTGCCCAATCCGTCGATGGATGAATCGGGAGCGTCCGGCTGGTCGGACGCCGGCGTGATCTGTCCGTGGACGATCTACCACACTTATGGCGACAAGCGCCAACTCGCCCGCCATCTGCCGGGCATGATGAAGTGGGTCGACTGGAGCCGTGCCCACAGCACGAACCTGATCCGCGACCATGACCGCGGTAGCGACTTCGGCGACTGGCTGTCGATCGGCGCGAGCACCTCCAAGGAATTGCTGGGCACCGCGTATTTCGCGCACTGCGCTGACCTGGTGTCACGCAGTGCAAAGGCGCTTGGCGATGAAGCGAACGCGGCCAAGTACGCGGCGCTGTTCGAAGACATCAAAGTCGCGTTCCGCAAAAAGTATTTCGCGGCCGACGGTTCGATGGTCGATGGAACACAGACGACTTACGCCCTGTCGCTGGCGTTTGATCTGCTGCCTGAAGGCGATCGCGCCGCCGCCGCTCAGCGGTTGGCCGACGATGTGAAGGCCAAGGGCGATCACCTTTCGACCGGCTTCCTCGGCGTCAGCTATCTGCTGCCCGCGCTGGCGAACCATGGCCAGGCCGATATCGCGTATCGCCTGCTCTTTCAGGACTCGTTCCCGTCGTGGCTGTTCTCGATCAAGCACGGCGCGACGACGATCTGGGAACGCTGGGACGGCTGGACGCCAGAGAAAGGCTTTCAGGACGCGGGCATGAATTCGTTCAATCACTACTCGCTCGGCTCATGCGGGCAGTGGATGTATAGCTCGGTGGCCGGCATCGCACAGGCGCCGGGCGAGAGCGGCTTCGGTCGTCTCGCGGTGAAGCCATTGGTCGGCGGCGGACTCAGCCATGTAGCGGCGAGTTACGACTCGATCCGCGGGAAGATCGCGACCGCTTGGCACGTGAAGGACGGTCAATTGGCGCTCGATGTCACCGTGCCTGCCAATGTAGTCGCAACGATCACCGTCCCGACGGCCAGCCCGGCGGATGTAGCCGAATCCGGAGTTCCGGCCGCCAAAGCCAGCGGCGTTAAAGCGGCAGGAACGCCCTCGGGATCGGCTTCCTTCGAGGTCGGTTCCGGCACGTACCATTTCACCGCCAAAGCGCCGTAGCCGATGGCCGGACGGGCTGTGGCCTGTGATTTGTCGCTACTCATAGGAGCTCAGTTGCCCGCATTGCACGACTTCACCTTCAGCCCCGGCGCCTCTTGGATCTGGTCCGCGGATGCGAAGCGGCCGTACAACAACATCGTGTTGTTCCGCCGATCGTTTGATCTCGGCGATGACGCTTCTGCACATCTGCTGATCACCGCCGACAGCCGGTACGAAGTGTACGTGAATGGCCAGTGGCTGGGTTTCGGTCCGCCGCGTGCGTGGCCGTCGCCGTGGCCGGTGGATGCGTACGATTTAACGGGCCTGCTGCAGCCGGGCCGAAATACCGTCGCTGTGATTGTGCAGCATTGGGGCCTCAGCACGTTTCAGTATTTACACGGCGAGCCCGGTTTGCTTGCCGAACTGCAGATCAATGACGCCGGCGGATCACGCCAAATCACCACCGATTCTCGCTGGCAGTGCACACCATCGACCGCTCACGGCTGGCCGGTGCTGCGGGCCAGTTGCATGCAGGCGTGGGAAGAACAATTCGACGCCCGCGAACTGGCTGCCGACTGGAATCTGCCGACCTTCGATGATCAATCTTGGCCATTCGCCAAGCCACAGCGGTTCGCCGGCGCCGGCGAACACGCAGCTTTCCAACTCCGCGATATTCCGATGCTGACGTGTGACCGCACGCCGCCCATCCGCGTGATGGCCGT
>JAQGHK010000518.1 GCA_028288875.1 Phycisphaerales bacterium
CAATGAACTGGCCGGCGGCGGGATTATGGACGTCGGCTGCTATTCGGTGTCGGCCGCGCGGCTCGTGGCGGGGGCGGCGCTTGGTGACGATTTCGCCGAGCCGCAACAGGTCGTCGGGGTCGGCCACTTGGCGGAAACGGGCGTTGATAATATCGGCATCGCCAGCGTAAAATTCGCCGGCGGCATCGTCGCCCAACTGACAACGGCCCTGTCGATCAGCCCGGAAAATGGCCTGAAAGTGTTCGGCACCGATGGCTGGCTGCACGTGCCCAACCCGTGGGTGGCCGACCGCGCCAAGGCCATCGATGGGAAGATCCTGGTACACAAGAACGGCACGATTCAGGAGATCGACATTCCCTGCCCCGAGCCAACGTACGCGATCGAAATCGACGCCTTCACCGCCGCCATCCGCAGCGGCACCGGGCAGGCCGCTTCGCCGGCCATGACCTGGGGCGATTCGCTCAGCCAGGCCCGTACGCTGGACCAATGGCGTGCCAGCGTTGGCGTCGTCTACAAGAAAGAAACGCCCGAAGGTTATCCGACCGTCACCATCGACGGCTCGCCGCTCACGGCCGGCAGTGTAATCCCCAAGGTGAAGATCAACGGCCTCGATAAGCCGGTCAGCCGCCTTGTGCTCGGCTGCGACAACCAACGCACCTTCGCCGGCCAGGCCGCGATCTGTGACGCATTCTTCCAGGCCGGCGGCAACACGTTTGACACCGCCCACGTCTACGGCGGCGGAGCGCAGGAAACCTTCCTCGGCCAATGGATGAAGCACCGCGGCGTGCGGGATGCCTGCGCTGTCATCATCAAAGGCGCTCACACGCCACACTGCAATCCGCAGGACATCAGTTTCCAGCTAAAAGTCAGCCTGAAGCGCATGCAGATCGACACGGCCGACATCTACATGATGCACCGGGATAACCTCGACCGTCCCGTCGGCGAATTCATCGACGTGCTCAACGAGCACGTGCAGGCCGGCCGGATCAAGGTGTTCGGCGGGAGCAACTGGTCGATCGAGCGTGTGGCGGCCGCGAATGAATACGCCAAGAAGAATGGCAAGCAGGGCTTCAGCGTCCTCAGCAACAACTTCAGCCTGGCCCGCATGGTCGATGCCCCTTGGGGCGGTTGCGTGGCCAGCAGCGACGACGCCGGCCGTGCGTTTCTGGAAGAGACACAAACGGCGCTGCTGCCGTGGAGCAGCCAGGCGCAGGGCTTCTTCGTCGACGGCCGCGCCGCGCCCGACAAGCAGGACGACAAGCAAGTCGCCCGTTGCTGGTACAGCGATGAGAACTTTGAACGGCTCAAGCGTGCGAAGGAACTGGGCGCAAAGTTCGGCGTGCCGGCCGTCCAGATCGCGCTGGCCTATGTCCTCGCCCAGCCGTTCCCCGTCTTCGCCCTCATCGGCCCGCGCACGCCGGGCGAACTCAGCAGCAGCCTGCCGGGATTGAAGATCAAGTTGACGGACGAGCAGGTGAAGTGGTTGGATCTGCGAGCGTAATCCGGTCCCCTCTCCCGTTGGATACAACGGGAGAGGGGACAAGACTCGGGCGCACCATGTCGATCGCGTCACCATCCGCCGGGTAGTGGTGAAGGCTCTCAAAATTCGGCCGCAAATCCTGCGGGCGGAAACTTTCGGCGTACATCGCGTACAGCGATTCGACGATCGCCCTCAGCTCGCCGCCGCCAATCGTTGGGTCGTCTTCCCGCCCGACGCGCCGTAGCACCAGCGACAGCGGCACCGGCGACGGGCCACCGCTGGCGTCAATGTCTTTCGGATTGCGGAAATCTGGCTGCAGGTAGTGAACGCGCGTCGGATCGACTTTGCAGAAGCCGACTTTTTCGTACGCGATCAACCGGCCGATATTGCCCGCCTCGGCCGGGTTGGCGGGTTCCATTTCGGCGGCGAGGGTAATCGGCCGCGGGCCTTGGGCGGATCGGCGTAGGCACTCGCGCGCGGTGTAAAGCGGCAGGGCCCGCATCCAACCGGCCAGGCCGCTGCCACGCCACGGCGGGGCGATCAGCAGATGAGACAAGTGGACGACGCACGGCCGCTCGGGCCGGCGCACATCGACAATGGCCGTGTGATCGCGCACGGCGGCCAGCTCACCGTCGCGGTGAACGACGATCATCTCATACCGAAGCGCGTAGCCGGCCGGCGTCGGTTTTTCCGGTCGCCAGCCGAGGCGGCGGTCGAGCACGCCGCGCGTTTCCATTTCATTTTTCGATCCGAATTCGTCCCAGAGCGCGCTGTAGCCGATTTCAAAATGCCGGTCGCACGGCGTCTGCACAAAATGCACGCCCAGCCCCGTCCAATCGAAGTCGGCTGACCGAAAGTCGGCGGGGGCGAGATCGCTGCGGGTGATGCCGAGCGGCTCGAGCGGGTCATCGCGTGTCATCTGGTTCATGATTCCCTCCGCTGTCAAACATTCGCCATCCAAGCATTCGCCACAGCGGGATTGCCGCCGAAGAATTGTCGATACAATCGGTCGATGCAAACGCCGCTGCAAGACGCCGACCGCCGTCACCTGCTGCACCCGTTCACCGACCACCTGTCGATGCATCCCGCCGGCACGCACATCGCCGTGCGCGGCGAAGGCAGTTACATCATCGACGCTACCGGCCGGCGCCTGCTCGATGGCCTCGCCGGCCTCTGGTGCGTGAACGTCGGCTACGGGCGACATGAAATCACCGACGCCGTCACGAAACAGATGCAGGCCCTGGAGTACTACCCCAGCTTCTTCAACACCACCACCGAGCCGACCGTCCGCCTGGCCGAAAAACTGGCCAGCCTCGCACCCGTGCACCTCAACCACACCTTCTTCTGCGGCAGCGGCTCTGAAGCTAATGATAGCGCCATCAAGCTGGCCTGGGGCTACTGGAAATTAAAGGGCAAACCGGCCAAGCGAAAAATCCTCAGCCGCAGCTTCAGCTACCACGGCGTGACGGTGGCCACCACCAGCATGACCGGCCTGCCCAGCTGCACGCTGCCGTTCGACCTGCCGTTGGAGGGCTTCATCCATGTACCCGGCCCGTATTCCTACGGCGCGTCCCTTGTAGGGGCGACGCATGCGTCGCCCGGCGAACGTC
>JAQGHK010000519.1 GCA_028288875.1 Phycisphaerales bacterium
GGGCCCACAAAAAGCTGCCCGGCAGCGCCAACGGTGTCGCCGAAGTTAAATTTGAGCGGGGCACGCGTATAGTTCGTCGGCGGGCCGCCCGTGATGTCGGTCGCCCACTGGCCGCCACTCCCATCGGAGCCGATGTTGTAATAGTTCGCCGCTTGGCTGGTGACGCGGATATCGTTACCGGACAACCCGTCCAGATTAACGTGGTTCTGCCCGCTGACGTAAAGATTGCTCCCTGCCGTGTAAATTACTGCCGCCTGGGTCGACGAAATGCCGCCAAGCCCCATCACGGCGACCGTCGCCGCGAACGCAAGATGCGTCGAAATGTTCCTCGCCATATTCCTCCTCCGCCCCGCCGTCATATTGCATGACACGGGCCACTTAGAAATGACCGCCGCCGTATTCGGTCACGATGACCGGTCGGCATAGCAAGAAAGATACATGGGAAATATGCCGCACGCTGCTCTATTCTGCGGGCATTGCGTGCAGTGCCATATAGCAAGACGTGCTTAGGTATTTCCCCTTTGAATGGGACGAAACGCACCGCCGCCACCGGGCGTTGCAATGCCACCACCCGCTGCCTCCTCCGCCCCGACCGCCGGCTAGTCCCAGGTTCACGTTGCGACTAGAAAAAGCCCTTTAGTCCGTGCAATTTCGCCATGCTCTCATGCATGGAATGCCAAGAGGAACAGCTTATTGTCCAACGCAGAATGCGGTAAATTGCCACAGGCGATATCGGTGCGTCTTCTTTGGTGCAACTCACTCACCAGCGCACTGAGCGGAGGTTTAGGGCCCGCCTGGGCCGCTTGCTGCGGAGGGTTTGATGAAGTCACGGCATAAGGGCTTTACGCTAGTAGAGCTTCTGGTTGTTATTGGCATTATTGCTTTGCTCATTTCCATCTTGCTCCCTTCATTAGGTCGGGCACGGGCCGCCGCCCAGAAGATTGCCTGCCTCAGCAATCTGCGACAGCTTTGGTTCGGCGCGGTGCTGTACTCGAATGAAAACAAGGACTTCCTCCCCGTTGCCAAGTGGAAGACAGGTGACAACGAACTCGACTTCAAGATTTGCTACAACTACATCCCGAAAGTCTTCGGTCAACAACCGATGGGAAAAGGCGGCCGCATCCGCGCCGCCGACACGACATACACGGGCGCGTCCAGCGTTTTCCAATGTCCGACGCAGCGCGCCATGAGCTCGCTTTCTCAACGGCGAACCTACGCCATGAATGAGTTGATGAAAGAGGGAACGTTCAATAACGCGGGGGCCCAGTTGCCGTTTGCCAATCACCCGGGCAAGAATTTATCGATGAAGGTGAACTGGTATAAATTGATGAACTTAAAAGGCTCTTCCCCGGGCCTGATCACGTGGCAGATGATTCCCGTTTTCATGGACGGATATTGGATTACGGATGAAGGCGGCGTCGAGCAGAACTTCACGCCGGGTCGTTCGATGGGCACGCGCTTATATGGCGACCCGACTCAGGCCAACCTGAATGCCCGCGGCCGGCCGCACAATATGGGGATGAACGTGGTTTGCCTGGACGGCCACGCAGAGTCGCTGCCGTCTCCGGTGAACACGGAACAGTGGAATCCCTTGAATGCAAACGTCTATGCCTACGTCACCAGCGGAGGCACTATTTCTCCAACGAACGCCGGCTACGCCTGGTGAAGCGGTGCTGACGCTTTCATCACGACCGTGAGTTTCGCCAGGCAGCAGCGCCAGCATTGGTGCCGCGCACGGCTCTGAGGAGGGGTGCAATGATGTCGATTCGTGAGTCGCTTGCTAAACATCAGAAGGCGGTCGCGATCATCTCGGCGATCATGGTTGTCGGGATCGCAGCCCTGTTGGCGCTGCAACTAAAGTCCGCATTCGGATCGTTGCCTGCGGACGGATATTTCTATTCCGTTGATGACGGCAAAACATACTTTCGCATGCCGGAGGCTCAGGTGACGCCGTTTGATTTCAACGGCAAGGCAGCGGTGCGGGCCTTTGTCGCAACGCAAGGCGACGGCGTGACCAAGGTCTTCTATCTGGAACGACTCAGGCCCGACGCGCGAGCCGTTGCCGTCAAGCTCTACGCAAAGCAGCCGACCACGGACGCCGAAATGGAAATCCTCAGCCGCGGCCCGGAATGCAAACTTCCTGGCGAAACGGCCTGGCGTTCATTCGCCGACGGCACGGCCAAAATGGCGTGGATCCTGACGCTCAAAGGCGACGATGGCAAAGTGCCCGTGTATCCGAGTTAACAAGCCACTCGAGGCAACAAAGCCAGCCGGCGCCACCCACTAACGCCACGAATCTTCATGTGTCTACCCGTCACAGTGCCGGCAACGATGCTGGCCACGTCGCCGGGAGTAGCTCATGAAACGTTCCGCCATCCTTTCCGTCGGCTTACTCGCCGTGCTGGCCTCGCAGGCCGTTGCCCTCAACATTGGTGCCGCCGCGAGCTGCGACTTTTCCCGCCACCTGTTAGCCACCCGCACCCTCGGCCGGTCCAAGTCGCACGGCGGACCGGGCTACGTCGCGTCGGCCGGGCTGACTTCGCAAACCGTTACCGATTGCAATCTGGGATACACGTACAAATTCAGTTCATGGAACAACGTGGATCCGTGCGACCCGTGCAAGGTGCTCTCGGTCACATTGAGGGTCGACGAGTTCCACATCAGCGGCCGTCAGACCACAACAATATCTATGCCCGCCGAGGCGCCGAAAGCCCTGCAGACGCACGAGGACAATCACTGGCGAATCAGCAACTTCGCCTACAAGCGCGCCGTCGCCAGCGGCACGGCCTACGCTCGTGGCATGCTCAGCCGCACCTTCACCGCGTCCAATGTGGAAGACGCGCAACATGAGGTCGATGCCGCGTACAAGACCGACTACCACGACCCGTACTTCCACTGGGCCGACGCCATGCATCAGGCCTACAACGACGCCGTCGGCGACAAGCTGAACCCAAAGGTCCGCACCGAAGCCGCCTATCAGCGGGCGATCAACATCCGGGGATGATTGCAGGGCCACCGCCCGGCGGATGCCACCCGCGAATCTTCCGGCCAAGTTAAGTAGCCCGTCCCACCGGCCGATACGAAGCGGATGTTAGCCCTGCTGGACGCCATCCCCAAAAACCACGGCCTCGCCGGCGGACTGTTTGCCGCGGGCGGTTATTTCGTCCTGAAAATGGCATGGTCGCAATCGATGGGCGAAATCACCCACCGCGGCAAGTACGAGCGCACCGCCACCGTGCTGTCGAATCGCCACGAATCGCCGATGGCGTTCGCGATCCTGATCGCGGTGGGCTACCTGCTGGGCCTGGCACTGCTCTTCATCGCGAGCGTCGCCTACCTCGGATAAGCCTGTTGCGTATGCCGGACGGCAACGTTTACTTCCCCTCGAATTCGTACTTCTGCTGTCCGAGCTGCGCGCGGATCGAGCCGATCACCGCCGCGTCCAGCGTCGGGTCGCCCTCGCGCTGCGCGGCCGCAATGAGCTTCTCGCGCTCGGCGACCAGCTTGTTCAATTCGTCGCGGATCGCCTCGCGGCGCTTGGCCATGTCGGCGACGATTGCTTTGCGCTCCTCGGGCGACTTGTTCTGCAGTTTTTCGGGCAGCTCGGTGTCCTTCGCTGTTTTCAGATCGAGCTTGCCCGCGGCTGCAGCGTCGACGGCGTCCCATTCGGCATTGACGTAGTTCTGTCCGGCCTTCGACGCGGCCCTTTGGGCAACCGCGCCTGAGGGTGCGTTCTTGGCCGCGTTGGCGTCCTGTGTCACTTGGTTTTCGGCCGCTGCCCGACCGCGGGTGCCAAAGGGAAGGTACGTCGTGTTCATCTCCGTCGACAGCGTGGAAATGCGGTCGTCCTGCGGGCAGCGCGGGATATTGCGGACGATGTCCTGATTGATGTTCGTGAACGCGCCTTGTCCGATCTTCGCCCCCTCGGCCCAGCCGGTTTCCGTCCCGACGGTCGCGGGGCCGCAATGGATTGTGTTCACCACCACGCCTTTACCGACGGCCTCGCGAATACTGCTGTGATAGTCCGTCTGCCCCTGGCTGAACGGCTCGTTGCCGGCGATGAAGATGCCTTTGTAAACCGCCGGGTCGCTGCTCCATTTGAGCGATTTGGTTGCCGACTCAATGACCGCGCCGCAGTATTCTTCGCCGCCGTTAGTGCTCAGGGCGAAGAGCTTTTCGGAGACGTCGTCCAGATTAGACGTGAACGGCGTCACCATGCGGATGTACCCCTCGCCGGCCGCCAGGTTGTTGTTGCCGTACTCGTACAAGGCGACTTCCAGCCGCGGCGTCTGGCCGGCGCGTTTGGCCTTGGAAATCTCGTTCACGATCGTCCAAAGCTGGGTGCGGGCCTGGTTGATCAGCCCGTCCATCGAGTTCGAGGTATCGAGCAGAATCGCCACCTGCACGAGCGGCCGCCCGTCGTTGGCTGGCGGGACGACCAGGTCGAGTGGATTGGGCACCCGCGGCGGCACCGCCGCCGGCTCACCCGCAAAAGCGACACTCGAAACGGTGACAATGCCAAGGACCAGAGCGCGGTGCATGGAAGTCTCCTCGTGAAAAACCAGTGCGACGTCTTCTTCGACGCACGGGCCACGGAAAAGGTCCGCAGGGCGCCACGACCACCATTTTGGCGGTGGTAA
>JAQGHK010000521.1 GCA_028288875.1 Phycisphaerales bacterium
TAGCGCGCCCGAGCCCATTTGTCATGAAACACCACGAAAAACATGACCACTGCACTGATGCCAACTGCGGCCGCCATTATCCCGCCTAAGAAGAGCCAATAGCCACCTGCGGTGACGAGAATTTCAAGGCCGCTGCAAGCATACAGACCAAGAATCGTGCCGCCCACGACCGAAGGAACGAAGCTGATCCGGCTCACGAAGGTGGCCGTGCGCCGTGAGGCGGGCCGCTTCGCGGGCGCGGCATACTCCAGCGGGGTTGGGAGCCCGAATTCCGCCATCACGGCATCGCCAATTCTGCCTGAACCAGCGTTCGGCCATTAAATTCGATGGTTCGGGTGATGTAGACCTGAAGTCCGTCGCCGCCCGTGCCGCTGATCTTGCCGTCGGACAGGTCAAACCGCCATAAATGCCGCGGGCAGACCGCGCAGCCGTCCTGGATCCAGCCGCCGCTCATGGGGGCGCCGGCGTGCGGGCAGACGTCGTGCAGCACGTGCGGCTGGCCGTGATGGAGGAAGACGGCCAGGCGGTAACCGTCGATATCGACGGCCTTGGCCTCGCCCTCGGTCAGTTCGTCCAGCACGCACAGCGTCGTCCACGGCATTATTTTGCCACTATAAAACAACTGCTCCCCCGTTGCATTGCTGCGCAAACACGCAACAATTCGCCCACAAAGGAGAAACCGCACGACGCGGTTCAATTAACCCACATGGCAGATACCAGTGTTTCGACGGATTCGCTCGCGATGGACGACGGCAAGCCGAAGTTCGCGGGCAAGAAGCTTCGCGTGGCCCTCATCGGCTGCGGCGGCATCGCTCAGACCCACTTGAACGCTTTCAAAGATTTCCCCGAAGTGGAAATCGTGGCCGGCGTGGATATCAATCCCGCCCGCCTGAAGACGATGCAGGAAAAATGGGGCGTCCAGAAGGTGTATTCCGACTGGAAGAAGATGCTGAAGGAAGTTCAGCCCGACGCCGTGGACATCTGCACGCCCAATGGCGTCCACAGTGCGCCCGCGATCGACGCCGCGAATGCCGGTTGTCACGTCATCGTCGAAAAGCCGATGGCCATGACGCCCGCTGAGTGTCAGAAGATGATCGAGACGGCGAAGAAGAAGAACGTCAAGCTCAGCGTCGGCTTCCAGTACCGCTATCACAGCAACACGCAGTTCATCAAGCGTGCCGCTGATGCCGGCCAGTTCGGCGACATCATGTTCGTCGACTGCAAGGCCCTGCGTCGCCGCGGCATCCCCAACTGGGGCGTGTTCGGCCAGAAGAAGCTTCAAGGCGGCGGCCCGATGATCGACATCGGCGTGCACGTCATTGAAATGGCCCACTACGTCATGGGCAGCCCGCGCCCCGTCGCCGCCACCGGCAACGTCTGGACGCACCTGGGCAATAAGGCCAGCAGCGTCGTCAGCCAGTGGCCGAATTGGGACTACAAGACCTACACGGTGGAAGATTTGGCCGTCGGCCATATCCGCTTCGAGAACGGCGCGATCCTGCACATCGAAAGCATGTTCGCCGGCCACATCGAAAAGGACGTCTGGAACTTCAACCTCACCGGCACCAAGGGCGGCTGCAACTGGGACCCGCCCGCCGTCTTCCGGGACGACGCCGGCACCATGATCAACAGCACGCCGAGCTACGTCGGCAATGCCAAGGATTTCCCGATCATGTTCAGCATCAAGCTGCGCAACTGGGTCGACGGCATCCTCAAGGGCACCCCACTGACCGCCCCCGGCGAAGCCGGTTTGGCCGTCCAGAAGATCCTCGATGGCGTCTACCGCTCGGCCGAAGCCGGCGGCAAGGAAGTGACGATCAAGTAAATCGCGGAAGCGATTCTGATTCGGTCCGTAAACAAAACGGGCACGCGCCACAGGCGCGTGCCCGTTTTCACGTTCACAGCCGGCAATCCCCACGTGTGGGCGATCGTTTGAAGGACCAACAAATGATCTTTATTTCACTTGGCCTTCCGCGATCCGGTGCTACCGTTGCTCAGGAGATAAACGATGGCCAGCAGCAAATCCAAACAGGATCTGAAACCGGGTTCCAGCGCGGCCGATGCCGCGGCGCTTAGCGGCAAGGGCGACTTCGGCATTCATGAAAAGGACGTCGCCGAGCGAACCTATACGTCTGAAAACACCAGGGCAGCCGACCACGGACACGCGCAGGCCAATTCCTACGAGCACACCGGTAATCGCCAGAGCGGTGCAGGTGCCCGCGACAATGGCCCCGGCTCGGCCAGTGGCGGCGACATTGACCCCGATTTTGTCGGCCTCGGCGGTGTGGGACTGTCCAGCAATATCGATAAGCAGGCGCCGCACGACGCCAGCGAATCCGACGGCAGCAGCCATAACGCCGCGAGCGGCGCGCCCAGCAAGGGCCAACGTCCAACCGATGTCGGTGCCGTTGGTGGCCGCCACGAGCAGATCAACGTTGTGACGGCGGGCGACGACCGGACTGCCAATACCGCGGCAGATGAGATTTCGCACACCGACGAGGACGATATCGATAACAGCTTCCGCGGCGAGGTCAGCTCCGCCGAAGCCAGCGGCCGCGATGACTTGGGCCGTTAATAAAATAAGGCGTGCCGGCAACGGCGCGCTTTCGGAACTCCCCTCCGGGGCCACTGCGAGTTCTTCGCAGTGGCCCTTTTTAATGGGAGTGGCGGGTTAGACCGTAAACACAGCGCGTTCGCCGTCGGCGATCTTTCGGATCGGCACATCGAAGGCTGAGCTGAGCGTTGCTTCCGTCATCACGGCTTCAACGTCGCCCTGAGCCAGCACGCGACCATCCTTCAGCACCATCGCATCATCCGCGTGCACGAAGCTGAGGTTCACGTCGTGACTGGCCATCAGCACGCTGATGCCTTGCTCACGGGCCAACTTGCCGAGCAGGGTGTAAAGATCGATTTGATGGCGGAGATCGAGATAAGTGGCCGGCTCATCGAGCAGAATTGCTTTGGGCTTCTGGGCGAGCGCCCGGCCGAGGAACACGCGCTGGCGCTGGCCGCCGGAGAGTGTTTCGATCGGGCGATCGAGCAGGTCGGTCAGGGAAAGATTTTTCGCCACGTCGGCCAGTACTGCATCATCGTCGGCGGAGTCGAGTCCCAGGACGCCGCCGTGCGGCAGTCGGCCCAGACGTAGGACATCGATCACACGATCGCCCGGCTCGAACGTCGGCGATTGAGGCAGATACGCCGCGATCCGCGACAACTCCCGTCGCGACCATTTCGCCAGGGGTCGGCCGAGCCAGGTAACGTCGCCGCTCGCTGGGACATGGCCGAGAAGCGCCCGCAGCAGCGTCGTTTTCCCGCCGCCATTGGGGCCGATCAGCACCGCCACGCGGCCGGGCTGTAGCGTCAGATCGATCCCGCTCAAAATCGGTCGGCTTGCGAGCGTGACGACCAGGCCCTTCGCCGAAACGATCGGCCCGGCGAAGTTGTCGGAAGCGATCACGCTCATCGCCGACTCCGCAGCAGAATGACCAGGAAAAACGGCGCGCCGACCAGCGACGTGATCACGCCGACCGGCACCAGCGTTCCCAGACGATCGTCGGCCAAAAGCAGACGTTCCAATAGCTCCGCCAACGCCAGCATCGCCGCGCCGAGGGCGGTTGCGACGATGAGTAGCCGTCGGTTGTCATTGCCCACGAACCACCGCGCGATATGCGGGCAGACCAGCCCCACGAACCCAATCGGTCCACTGATCGCGACCGCGGCCGCGGTCATAAGCGACGCCAAGCCCAACGCCATCCATCGCACGCGGTGCACGCGCACGCCGAGCGATGCGGCCTCATCCTCGCTTAAGCGAACGGCGTTTAACTGTGAGGCGAACGGCGCAAGCGAAAGGATGGAGCCGATCGCCAGTGCCGCGGATAGCCAGACTTCGCGCCGCGCGATCGACGTTTGAACATCGCCGACCAGGAACGTCAGGATGCCGCCGCTGCCGGGGGCGTCGCGGAAGATGGCATTCAGCAGCATGAACACCGCTCCGCAAATCGCGTTGACGATCACGCCGGCGAGGATCGCGGTGACGGGATCGATCCGCCCGCCCCGCCGCGCGGTGACCAGGACCACGCCCACGGCCGACAGCGCACCGAGCATCGCAAATGCGTGCGAGGACAGCCCGCCGACGACCGGAATCGCCGCCACGAACGGCAACCGCCACAGGTACGACGCCAGCGTCGCCCCGCTGCTGGCCCCGAGCAGATACGGGTCGGCCAGCGGATTGCGCAGCACGGCCTGGTACGCCACGCCCGCCGCCGCCAAGCTGGCCCCGATCAGGGATGCAGGCAGCACGTTCGTCGTCAATCGGCTGATGGCGGTCTGGTACGTGACGACGCCGAAGGTTCCCGTCGAGCCGCCCAGCGTGCAGACCGTCGCCGCGGCCGCCCAGAGCAGCAGCGCGATACCGATCAATCGAGCCCACCGCGCGGCGTCCAGCCGCTTCGCCAATTGGTTCATTGAGCGGCCTTCAGATGGGTCGCCATCTTCTCGGCCAGGCGATACGCACTGGTGGCCGGCATCAGGGCATCGGCATCGGTGATGGGAACCACTTCGGCCTCTTTCGTCAGCCCCGCCTCCGCAAGGGCCGCTTGCCCGCGCTTGACGCTATCGGCGTCCGCGCCAGCCAGCACCAGGAACACCACCTTCGGCCGCAGCGATGCCAGTTTTTCGCGATCGAGCGTCACGTACCCACTGCCGGCCACGACGTTCTTCCCGCCGGCCAGCGCGAGCGCGTCATCGATAAACGTATTGCCGCCGACGACCTGCGTGCCGCTGTCGCTGAAGACGACCATCGCCGACACGGGCGTCGCCGGGGCGCCTGCTGAAAGTGCGGCTCTCCGTTTCGCCAGATCCTGAATGACGGCATCCGCCGCGTCGGCCGTTCCGGTGAACTCGCCGATTTCCTTGATCGCCGCATCAATGTCGGCCAATCGATCGATCTGCAGAACCACCGGCGTGATGCCCAGTTCCCCGCATTTTTCCCGCATGCCGGCCGGCAGCCGATCGCGCTTTCCCTGCACCAGCATGTATGCAGGCCGCAGCGCGGTGACGCGTTCCCAGTCCACGCGCAGGTAGTCGCCGACCTTCGGCAGGCTGCGCCGCATGGCGTCATTGGGCTCATAGGCGCTCACGCCAACGATGCGGCTGGTCAGGCCCATCGCCATCAGCAAGTCCGTGCCGGCAGGGGTCAGCGAGACGATGCCGCCCGCCGCCACCGCCGACCGACGATCGTGACAACCGGCGCAGAGAACGGCGGCGAACAGCAGAAGAGAGATCGGCCACGATTGACGCATTCCGTGGCGATGCTAAAGTGCGCCGGACCGACCGTCAAAACGCAATCCGCATTTAAGACAACACCGCTTAAGCTCCAATGGTTCGTTTGGGAGCGGTTCGTTCAAGAGGGCACGTTTCATGGCCGAAGAAACCCTGCTGACCCGCGTTCGTGGCTGGTTCAAACGTTCTGACGCCCTCGACGGCGACCTGCCCGATCTGCAATCCCACACGCAGATGGCGACCACGCGTCGGCCGTCGCTATTCCATCCATTCGCCAAGCAGAACGCCGCGATCGAGTCGCTGCAGAGCGGCTTTGTCACCCTGACCGACCTCATGGTCAGCATCCGGGAAAACTTGGAACGTCAGGGCGGCCGGCAGGACCAGCTCCTCGAACACCTGTCCAAGCTGCCCGGCTTGCTGGAGCAATTGCCCGAAAGCAGCCGCCTGCAAGGTGAAACCCTTAAGGCCTTGCATCAGGAACTGTCGGCCCAGCACACGAACCAGCAGCGGTTAACGGAAATCCTGGATCACGTCAGCAAGTCGTCCGCCGCCCAGCACGAAGCCTTGGACGGCCTGAGTGACCGCATGGATCGGTCTCGCCAGACCGACGAGCAGATGGTCACGAACCTCGGCAATGTCACTGCCACCATGCAGGACCTTGGCCGCAGCACCTCCGCCGGGGCGAACCTGATGGAAAGCCTGCGCGACAACATGAGCAGCCGCGATAACGATCTGCAGCAGGTCCTGACAAAGCAGGGCCAGCGGTTCACGGTCATGCTGTCGATCGCGATTTTTCTGTCGATCGCGGCTTTGGTCGCGGTCGCCGTCATCGGCTACCTGCTGCTGATGAAGCCGCACGGAGCGTAAAACGCTCTTACCTGACGGTCTGGTCCCCTCGCCCTTGTACGCGCGAGAGGTGCCACAGGCACGCGGGTTAGGGTGCGGGCGAACGTC
>JAQGHK010000525.1 GCA_028288875.1 Phycisphaerales bacterium
AGTCGACCGACCAGAAGCTTACGCGTTTGGCCCTGACCAGCATCAACGAGGACGCCGCGAAGAATCGCCCCCACTAACTGAAACGTTTTCACAAACGGCGGGCGTTGCTGATTGCAGCAACCTCACCCGTACGTGAGTGCTAGCCGCCGAGGCGGGCCCGACGTGCCTGCCTCGGCGGTCTTTTTATGCCGGCTGGCGAAGTTGCAGAATCCTGATCCGTGGCCAGTGGATGGCAGCAGGGTGTCCCTCAGTACATTTTTCCATTGCGTTTGCTGTTTTGGTTGTTGTATTGTCGCCCGGTCCGCCCGACGGCAGCGTTGTGGCGAGTCTGGATCCTCCCGCCACTGGCCAGCGCGCCGAAGTCGGTCGTATCCCTTTGGATTGCAATCAGGTGGACTGGAGTTTTACCGAATGCCGGTATTGAAGCCGTTTCGTGGCCTTGTCGTCTGCGCTGCTCTCGCCGCGTTGGCTTCCCCTTTATTCGGGGCCCTTCGGATCGCGACGTACAACGTCGCCGCCGATACCGATCGCAATAACGACGGCACGCTGAACGTGGCCGACAGCGACTTTGTGGTTCCCAAGACCGTCGCCGCGATCCAGGCCATGGCCGGCCGGTCCCTGGCGGGCAACGCGCAGCCGTTGGACGTGCTGTCGCTGCAGGAACTCTACGATTCGTCGACTACTACCACGCCCATCACGTCCGCCACGCTGACCTCCATCGTCAACAGCCTGAACACGATCTACGGCGCGGGCACCTATGCCTACGACCCGCTCGTCGGCGACACCACCGGCCAAGGAACTCTGCTCACAGGCAACGGTCCGAACGGGCTGATCTACAACACGAAGACGGTGGCCGTCCTGGC
This sequence comes from Phycisphaerales bacterium, assembly GCA_028288875.1. Lineage (GTDB taxonomy): Bacteria > Planctomycetota > Phycisphaerae > Tepidisphaerales > Tepidisphaeraceae > RYN-431. Next base: position 864 of record JAQGHK010000525.1, read on the forward strand.
GTCCAGTCGCATCGGCACGCCGAGCGGAAGCGGCATCGCCCGCACGCCCATGCGGTACACGCTGCAGGCGCTGAACACGACCGGCGCGAACACCTTCTATCTGTACAACCAGCACGCCAAGGCCAGTAGCGGCACGGCAAATACCGACCGCCGGAATTACGAAGCCGACGCCGTCCGGGCCGATGCCGATGCGCTCGGTTCCACCGCGCACATCATCTTCACCGGCGATCTGAATCTCACCGGCGGCAGCGCCGAGGCCGCCTACCAGGACATGCTGGCCGCCCCCGGCACCACCCTCGCCACCAACGGCAATCCGTCCAGCGGCGCGGCCAATCTTGTCGCCGGCCCGTCCCGTGGGTTCGATCCGCTGGCCAGCACCTTCACCACCAGCAATTCCGCCTACCTGAAGTACTACAGCGAGAGCAGCACCAGCCTGACCGCCCGTTTCGATTTCCAACTGCTCACCGCCAACACCCTTCCCGGCGCCGCCGCGGCCGGCCTGCAGCTGGTGGCCAACACGTACACGGCGTTCGGCAACAGCTATTACAACGCGAGCAATATTCTTTCGTCGGTCAACAGCGTCAGCGGATCGGTGAATAACGCCACGAACTACAACACCGCCGCCACCGGCTACACGCAGGCCATGCTGGCCAACCTGACCGCCTCCAGCGATCACTTGCCTGTCGTGGCGGATTACGTGATCGCAGTTCCCGAGCCGGGCACGACAACGCTGATGTTCGCCGTGGCATGGTTTGCCGTTCGACGCCGCCGATGTCTCGCGTTGCCGCAATCGTGAATCGTTCTATAGTCCGCTGCAATGGTTCAGAAGCTGGCACGACTTGCCGCGATGTCTGTCGGCCGCGCGCTTGGCCGATTGTCACGCTTTCGTCTTGCGCGCATCGCGTTTCTTTACGCCGCCCGTGGTTACGCACCGGCGGTCCTTTGCGCGAATGGCCCGATCAAGTACCTCGTCGGTAGCGGAGACTATGTTGGTGAAAATGTCATGGAATCGGGCGGGTTTGATGATGAGGTAATCAGCCGCATCTTCGGGCACCTCGCAGCCGCCGGCTTTACTGATTTTGCCGGGAAGACATTCGTCGATATCGGCGCGAACATCGGCACGACCTGCATTCCGCAGGTGCACGGCGGGCGCTTCGCACGCGGCTTCGCGATCGAGCCGGGGCCTTTGAACGTCGACTTGTTGCGTGCAAACATCGTGCTGAATGGTCTGAATGACCGCTTCACCGTCATCCACGCCGGCGTGACGGACCAAACGCGGCCACTGACATTCGAACTGAGCGACGACAATTCCGGCGATCACCGCGTACGCGAGTCGGGTGTCCGTGTGCCGGGACGAACCCAAGTCGAAGTCCCCGGTGTCACGCTCGATTCGCTGGTAGCCGGCGGCGTGCTGAAGCCGGACGAAGTCGGCCTCTACTGGATTGACACCCAAGGCCACGAAGCTAGCGTTCTGGCCGGCGCGACGGTATTCCGAAATACGCCGGTGCCCGTGGTCATTGAATATTGGCCCCGTGAACTGCTCGCGATCGGCACACGCGATGCCCTGCACGCGCGGCTGAAGGAACTGTTTACGCACTTTGTAGACCTGCGGTTGCCGGACACGATCGTTCGGCCTGTCGCGGACGTTGATCGGCTGGATCCGGACGTGCTGACGGACCTGTTAATGCTGAGTCGTTAGGTGTCGTCTGCTGCGATTGGGACATTGCCATTCGACGGCTCACCTATCCATTGATGGGCTTCAGGGCGGTGATCAAGCTACAATCGTATAATGCAAAAATGGCTGGCGGCATCGCAATCCCGTTGTTGGTTTTCTGTAGCCGTGCTTGGCGTGGCGAGCCTCACGATGGCAGCCGATCCGTTGGTCAGCAGACGGCCGCCGGTAGAGAAACGCACCTTCCGCAGCGAGGCGGTCGATGCGCTCATCGATCGCGTCAAACCGACCATCGCTGATCCGGAACTCGCGTGGCTGTTTGAGAACTGCTTCGCCAACACGCTCGATACCACCGTTCAGTTCGAGGTGAAGGACGGCAAGCCGGATACCTTCGTCATCACCGGCGATATCCCGGCTCTGTGGTTGCGGGATTCGTCCGCCCAGATGCAGCCATTCATCGCACTCTGCAAGGATGACGCCAAGCTCTCCCAGATGATCGCCGGCCTGATTCGGCGGCAGGCGGCCTGCATTCGGCTCGATCCGTACGCGAACGCCTTCTTCAAAGACGCCAGCGAAATCAGCCACTGGAAAACGGATCTGACGCTGATGAAGCCCGGCGTGCACGAGCGGAAGTGGGAGCTGGATTCGCTCTGCTACCCGATCCGCCTGGCCCACCAGTACTGGGCTGTGACGCACGATGCGACAGTGTTCGATGCCGACTGGCGAGCGGCCATGCGGATGGCGGTTGACACGATGGTCGACCAGCAGCGGAAAACCGGTCCCGGTGCCTACACCTTCTGGCGGCCAAGCCGCAGGCGCCCGACCACTGCTCCGGCCGACATGTTCGGCCCGCCGTTCAAGGTGACCGGCATGATCTGCTCCAACTTCCGCGCGTCGGATGACGTGGCCACCTACCTGTTCAACATTCCCGAAAACCTCTTTGCCGTCGCCAGCCTGCGCCAACTAGCCGACATGCTGGACGAACTGAAAGACACCAGCGACCTGGCCAAGCGTAGCCGAACTTTGTCCGATGAAGTGGAAGCGGCCGTCCTGGCCCACGGCATCGTCGATGCCCCCGGCGGCGGCAAAATCTACGCCTACGAAGTTGATGGCCTCGGCCATTCGCTCTTGATGGACGACGCGAACCTGCCGAACCTTACCTCGCTCCCATACTTCGGCTACAAAACGGTCGACGACCCGCTCTACCAGCGCACCCGCGCCTTCGCCCAAAGCCCGGCCAACCCGTTTTTCTTTAAGGGCACCACAGAAGACGGCAGCCCGACGGAAGGCGTCGGTAGCCCGCATACCAGCGGCCCCAAGGCTCTAAATCCGATGATCTGGCCGATGGGCATCACCGCCCGGGCGATGACCAGCAACGACGACGCCGAAATCCGCCGCTGCCTGGCGATGCTGAAGGCCACCCACGCCGGCACGGGGTTCATGCATGAGTCCTTCGCACCGAGCAAACCCACCCGCTTCAGCCGCGAGTGGTTCGCGTGGGCGAACACACTTTTTGGAGAACTGATTTTAAAACTGCACAATGAGCGTCCGGGTGTGTTGAAGGGGCCGTAATTCAAGAATCCGCACCCGCCACCGGAGGCTACTTGTCTACATTCTTTGCCGAATCATTGGAGCGTCGTTCGCACCTGGCCGCATCGCCGGTTGATACGGGGTGGCATTTCAGCCCGAAGGATGTGGACAATGTGGCGGGCACTCACGTGACGATCGACGGGTCGTCCATCCAGCCGAGCTACGGCGGGCGGACCTTGCTGCTGGGCAGCGCGTCGGGCAGCGGCTTTGTCATTCGGCTGAATGAAGATGGGACGCTGGACGCCGATTTCGGCAACGGCGGCGTTGCGAACCCGGGCCTGGGCCGGCTGGGCGGCAGCGAGCAGTCGATGGTCTCCGACACGCTGGGGTACACCTACCTCGTGACGTCCAAGGGCATCGCCCGACTGCGGGCGAACGGACGACGCGATTTTACCTACGGCGTCTCCGGCGTGGCCAACCGCGTGACCAACGGCCTGGTCAATTTCGCACTGGATGTTCGGCCGGACAATGCCGGCGGCCTGGACGTGCTGCAGCGGCAGGATACGCACACGGCCCAGCTCGTCCACCTCAACACCCGGGGCAAGCTGTCGGCGGTTTGGAGCGGC
>JAQGHK010000065.1 GCA_028288875.1 Phycisphaerales bacterium
CGCCGCCACCGACCACCTGATCCACTGCGGCCCCGAGGGCTGCGGCGAAGAGAACTGCGACCACGCCGACGCCCGGGAAGACGCGCGGGTCAGCATTACGATCAACCCGAAACTCCGCAAACCGGCCGAACGCCCGGAACCGGAGCCGGCCCTGCGGTAACGCCTGCCGCTCAGGGCGAATGCGGTTCCTGCGTACCAAAAGGGCCGCCCAAGTCCGGCGGCCGATTGTCCCGGTTCGGGTCGTACGGTTCTTCCCTCGGCCCGCGCGGCTCGGGCGGGGAGGGCGGGCCCCAATTGGTCCGGGTGTCGATTGCTTCCATGCCTTCGATGCGGGCCTTGGCCTGTGAGAGGATCTCCATCTGCCCGACGGGCGAGCTCACCTTCATGGTTTTCAGCGCTCGTTCAAGCACGGGCAATGCGGCCTTGGCCTTCGGGCCCATCCTGCCTAAGGCGACAATCGCCTGCTGTTCGGCATCGTCAAAATTGTTGAGGAAGCCCCCGCCCGGCATGGGCTTTTCTTTAGCGCGGGCATCGATCCTGCTTTGGACCTGCGCGATGAGCGTTGGGGCGGCTGCGATCGCGGCCGGCCCCATCTTGACCAGCGCGCGGTTGTAGTCACCCTCGGGCCGGCCGTAGTGGCCGGGGCCGGTGAGGGCTTTGATGACCTCCGGCGTTGCGGCGGCGGGGCCGATGTCGCCGAGCGCTTTGGCCAGCGTCGGCCGATCCATCAAGGTCGCGGCCTGCCAATGGGCGATGATCGCCGGCACCGCGTCGGCGGCAGCGGGGCCGATCGCGCCAAGTGCCTCGCTCACCATCGCGGCCAATCGCGGTGGGATGTCCTGCTGCAATGTTTTGATCAGCGCGGGCACCGCCGGTGCGGCGTCCGGGCCGAGGGCGCGAAGTTGCTCGGACGCGCTGTAAATCGATCCGGGGTCACCCCGTTCCAAGAGTGCGATCAGGCCCCGTACCGAGTCCGGCCCCAGCCCGGACAGCGCCTTCAGGGCAGCCGTGCGAAGAGACTGCTCGGCTGAAGTTTCGAAGTCCTGCCGCGGGCGGTTCACAATGGCGAGCAGTCGCGGCAGGGCTCCTTTGGCGGCCGGCCCGATTTGGCCAATGGATCGCACGGTAAAGCCGACGACGTTCGGCTCCGGGTCGTCCAGCGCGCCGATCAACGCCTTCGCAGCGGCCGTTGAGCCTTGGCCCACGAGGCCGAGCGCCTCCGCCGCGGCGGTCCGCAGGCGGGTCGGATTGGCCGGCTTGATCTGCTCGGCCAGCAGCGGGATCGCCGCCGCGGCGTCCTTGCCGTAAAGCGATAGCGACCGGACCGCGTCGGCCTTGGCGCGGCTGCCCTGTCGCGGGTCCTTCAGCATGGCGATCAGGTCGTTGACCGTCATCGCCGGCGTATTCCCTGCGCGGTCCCGCAGGTACATCATCTGCCGCTGGTACTCGGCGTATCTCACGACCGACGGGTCGTTGTGTTTCTGGACGGCCAGCAGCTGATTGGAGCCGTCCGTCACGCGGCCCAGGTACCAGATGACCGCGCCGCGCACCTCCGCGTCGACGTCGTCGAGCATCTGGAACAACTGCTTGATCGCCGGCCCGCGCACGGCATCCGGCGCGGCCACCAGTTCGGGGTGCATCGGCGTGGGCTGATCGGGGAAGGCGCGCCGCAGTTCGTAGCAGTCGAGGATGCGCGTGAGCGCGATCGCTACGTTCTCCCGCACCTGTGGGTCCGCGTCGTTTGCCGCGGCCAACAGCGGTTGAAGCGCCGTGCCCGGCAGCAGGTTTTTCAGAAACGGCATGGTGTCGTCGCTGGCCAGCGTCAGCGCCGCCGAGCGGCGCACGGCCGGATCGTCTGACTTGAGCAGATCCAGCACCGGCCCCGACGCGACGGCTGCCATTCGCATCAATGCCTTGGACACCGCCGCGCGTTTCTGCGGGTCTTTGTCGGCCAGCCGCGCGCCCATGTTGCGGATGGCCTTATCGGACGGACGGGTCTGCCCCGAGCCGCTGGGCGTGAATCCGTTGCCCAGCACCAGCGTCGCCGGCAGGTAGAGCTTGGGCTCGTCGCCGTCCAGCACCGCCATCGCCACGCGCATGCCTTCGGCATCGGGGCCGGACGAGATCAGCAACTGCATCCTGGCGAAATCCAGTTCGCCGGCGACGGTGAAGAGCAGTTTCCAGCCGGGTTCGCCTTGCCGGATCGTGGCGAAGACGGCTTGGTCGCGCAGCGTGACGTCGGCGCCGCGCAAGGCCGCCTCCAACCGCGGCCCGGCCGGCGGGAGATCCAGGATCATGCGGGCGGCAGTCTCGCGCACTTCGCGGTCGGCATCTTTTGTGAGCACCTTCCGCAGCGTGGGCTCGGCGGCAGCGCCCTTGTCGGTGACGAGGCGCTGCATCGCCGTGAGCCGCACCTGGGCGCTCGGACCGCTGAGCGCCAGCGCCTCGGCCGACGAGGCCGTGTCGATGGATGACATCTTGGCCAGTTTCCGGGCCAGTTCCTGCACTTCGCGCTTCGGGTCCGCCAGCGCGCGGCGGATGTCGGCCTTGTGGGCCGCGAGGTAGGGGCGAAGCAAGCGCGTGCGGTGCTGCATGTCGAACGTCCGCAGCATGGTTTCCATGACATAAGCGCCTTTGGCGCGCACGCTGGCGTCCTTGTCGCCGATCATCCGCAGGCCCGACTCCAAGCCGCTGAAGCCTGTGTTGTCGGCCGTATCAAGCGAGCTGAAGTCGCCCTTGCGGACGGCCGGTATCATCACTTCGGGCGCGTGCCCGCGCAGGTCGATTGCCATGTTGTTGGCGACCTCGACATTCTGGGGGAGCGTGAGCTTTTTCTGCAGCCGCGCGACGGCGGCTAGCGCCTTGGGCCCGCCCAGTGCACGCAGGCTTCCCAACAGGCTGGTGCGATCGCGTTCCGGCTGCGCCATCGCGGCGTTCTCGAACGGCTCGACCGCCACTTCGCCGAGTTCCAAAAATGAGCGCATCGCGTCCTGCTCTGCCCACGATAAGGCCAACAGCCTTGTCAGCGTCGGCACCACCGACGGCGTGCCGATCGCGCCCAGCGCCTTAATCGCCACGATCCGTTTGTCCTGGTCGGCCTCCTTTTTGGGATCGACGGCTGCGATGAAACGCGGCACCACCGCTTCGGCCGCCGGGCCCAACTCGCGGAGGCGGTCCAGCGACTTTTCGATCGGGGAGGAGTTTTTCGGGTTCAATAAGGTGTCGCAAAGACCTTCGAGTTCCGCATCCGCCGGCGCACTCGTCGGCGCCGCCGCACTGATTGCCGAGGAAAGCAGTAGGACCGACATCACTCGCCCGTTCACACGCATGGCAGCAAAATACCACAACGCGAGCGAGATCTCATCGCCTCGTGCTACGCCTGTGAGCCAATCGATATTACTGATCGATGGTCTTCATCATGCCTTCCGGATACCGCTCGCCCATGGCCGCGTCGGCGGGGAACAGGCGATCGATCTCGGCCAGCTCTTCTTTCGAGAGTTTCACGTTCGCCGCGCCGAGATTGTCTTCCAGATACTTCACACGCTTCGTCCCCGGGATCGGCACAACGTCTTCACCCTGCGCCAACACCCACGCCAAAGCCAACTGCGCCGGCGTACACCCCTTCTTCGCCGCGATCGTTTTCACATGGCCGGCCAGTTGCAGATTCTTCTCCAGCGCGTCGCCCTGGAAGCGCGGATTGGTGTGCCGCCAGTCGTCCTTGTCCATGTCGGTGGCCTTCTGAATCGAGCCGGTCAGAAAGCCGCGGCCGAGCGGGCTGTACGGCACGAAACCGATGCCCAGCTCCCGACACGACGCCAGCACGCCATTGGTTTCCACATCGCGCGTCCAGAGCGAGTACTCGGTCTGCAGCGCCGCGATCGGGTGCACTTTGCTCGCCCGCCGCAGCGTGTCCGGCCCGGCTTCGCTTAGACCAATCGCCCGCACCTTGCCGGCCTTGATCAGATCCGCCACCGCGCCCACCGTCTCTTCAATCGGCACCTTCGGATCGACGCGGTGCTGATAGAACAGATCGATCGTCTCAATCCCCAATCGGCCGAGCGAATCATCACACACGCGGCGAACGGTAGCGGGGCGGCTATCGGCGGCGCGGCGCTCGCGCGTTTTCGGATCGACATCAAACCCGAATTTCGTCGCGATGACTGGTCGCGGGCCTTTGAGCTGCTTCAGAAATTTGCCAAGCAGCAATTCATTATCGAACGGCCCGTAAATCTCGGCGGTATCCAAGAACGTGCCGCCGAGTTCCACGTAGCGGTTCAACACGGCGATCGACTCGGCCTCGTCGCTGGGGCCATACGCATAGCTCATGCCCATGCAGCCGAGGCCGAGGCAGGACACGGTCAGATCAGACTTGCCAAGACGGCGTTGGGGAAGGGTGTTGCTCATGATGAATAGATGTTACGCAGTGAAGAATGCGGCCTGATAGAATTTGGCCTGATCTGCAGAATTGGGCAATGAGTATCTACAATCATGCAATGAAAACTTGCTCGCTTTGACTGTCGTAGGTGATCATAGGGGCGATTGGACAAGCCGCAGGAAACACCAGTTCTGCTATACGGAGCGGAATGTCCGATTAACAAAATCGCGATCCGAGCCGTTCGTGACGGGATCGTTGTGACAACGAAGCGATCAGCTTTTCAGCATTGGGCGGGCCTACTGGGTCATCTTCTACTTGTGATCACACTGCTGACCATTGCGTGTCTTCCGCATGATAATATTGAGTGGTACGGAGCTCAGATCCATCGCGAGGGCCGGACGGCGCAAATTGTGTCTGCAATCATCGGCGTTTTTGTCCTTGTCCATTTTGTGAAGCTGTTATTCAGCCCTCGTCTCCCCTTCACATTGACGGCCCGGGCCGGCAACTTTTCGTATTCGTCACCGAAAATGTTTGGCATCCGGGTTGTCGAAATGCCGCTTGCTGACATCACGAACGTCACACTCACCCCAGAGGATTGCGATGGTGGCGGGGTGAGATTGGAAGTCTTTAGTGTTGCGACCCAAACGCTGCAACTATTTCCGAAC
>JAQGHK010000077.1 GCA_028288875.1 Phycisphaerales bacterium
TGTACCTTGCTGCAGAGGAAAAATAGAAATGCGAACTGGCCTCCGTAGGGAGTGCCAGTTCGCGTAAAAGTTTGCCGCCCTGCCCGTCTCGCCGCGGACCTTGCCGGCCACGTCAGAGCGATCCGCCGCCTGCACCGCCCGACTTCGGCCCATTGCGCCGGCCGGACGCTCCCAACGGGCCTGAGCGGCCGCCGTTCCGGTGCACCTTGCCCGTGGAATATGACGGGTGCGTATCGCGTTGATCGCCCCGCTTCACTCCGCCGCCGGCAGTGACGCTCCGATTGGTTTGAGTGCGCAGTTCATTTTCCGAATGTCGCCCGGTCGGGTTCGGAATTTCCGGGTGCGTGGCAGCGGTTTTCCCGCCGACGGGGGCACCGCCGGACAAGCGGTCTGCTTTGTGGTTCGGCTTGCTCATCAATCACTCCTTTGTTGAAGGTCTGACCCACTCTACGAACGGTGACGTCGCGATTGGTGACTAAAATCCGATTCACGCGGAGGACTGTGGCGACGCGCACGGTTGTTATGGATATGCCAACTCTGGGCGACCGGGTCAAAATCGCAGACAGCGGGCACCCGGCAATGGACAATCGTTCAGGTGCCTCGTTTCCTGATGAGGACGCGCTTCCATAGGCATAAAAATTAGTTATGTGCGGCCCAAGTTATTGGTATTATCCATATGGCAAGGCACTCGCCATTGTGTGGAGCAGGAGTGACCTATGCCTTATGTGATCGCTGAGCCGTGCGTCGGCGTAAAAGACACCGCTTGCGTGGTGGTCTGCCCGGTGGACTGCATCCACCCGACGTCTGACAAGGCGGATTTCGCCGCGGTCGACCAACTCTTCATCGATCGCGATCCCTGCATCGACTGCGGGTTATGCGTCGATGAATGCCCCGTGTCCGCAATCTTTTCTGAAGAAGATCTGCCGGCCGAGTGGCAGGACTATATCGAAAAAACGCCGCCTACTTCCGGAAGCCGCGTTGAGCCAGCTGCATGCATACTAGCCAAACAACGGCCATGGTGTACTACTGTCGAGAAGTGCACGAAAACGCTGAACCTCTGCTTCGGCGTTTGTCATTAGTGGTTCCCGGTGACCAGGGCAAACGAAATGAATCTCACGATCCATGCACTTCTGCATCGAACGGCGGGCCTTTTCTAAATCCTCGGTCACCGGTCTGGCCATGAACCGAATGCGTTGGGCAATCACCGCTAAAGCATCACCGGCGAACAATGTGCCGGTAGGAAGGTGGTAATAGCTGACATGTCCTTCGGTGTGGCCGGGCGTTTCGATCACCTCAAATTCTTCCAAAATTACTTGGCCGTGAGCGACGAAGTGCGTCGCCGCGACCGCCCGCTGCGGCGCATTGCCAAGTAAGCCTTTCACCAACACCAGTGGTCCGGTTTCCGGCACCCAGCTTGAGATCGCGCCGCGTACGCCGGCGAACGCTTTCACGCGCGTGAGGTGTAGCGCCTCGGTCTGATGATAGTAGACCGGGGCTCGGGTCACTTCGGCAAGCTCGGCCGCGCCCGCGGCATGATCGTTGTGCCAATGCGTCACCAAGATTGCACGTACATCCGACGGCGTACGACCCAACTCGGCCAAAGCGGCCAGCATGTCCCCGCCGTGGCTCTTCATCCCAGCATCGATCGCCACCAAGCCCGAAGGCGTGTCCGTGAAATAGGAATTGGTGAAATACGACCGCCGCATCACGCAAACGATGCCGGCCGTCACTTTAAAGGTGTGCGGACTGCTCATGTTGAAATCGATCGCTTAAACATCGCCGTCAGCCTCGAGCCATTTCAAAAACGATCGCAGCGCACCGGTGGGCTTGGCGACGATCGTGGGAACCGCTCCCGCATAAACGTGCCCGGTGGCACCGTCGACGGATAACGTGTCGTCAATTCCGAAGGTCTGCCGGCTGCGACCCGTTTTGAGCAAAAGGGTACCTGCCTCTGGGTCAACAGTGAACTGACCAGCGCCGACCACGCACGGTTTATTGAAGCCTCGGGCGACGACAGCGGCGTGGCTGGTCATACCGCCCGTTGTGGTCAGCACGCCGGTGGCGGCGTGAAAGCCGGCGAGGTCTTCCGGATCAGTTTCAGGCCGGACCAGCAGCACGGCCTCGCCGGCCTTAGTCCGCTGTTCGGCCTCGTCAGCGGTGAAGGCGATTTTGCCGATGGCCGCGCCGGGGCTGGCGGGTAGGCCGATGGCGATTGGTTTGGGCGTGCGTTTCGGATCGAAGATTGGCGGCTGCAAGCGCTCGAGTGTTGCTGCATCTACGCGGGATATCGCGGTCCGTTGATCGATCAATCCTTCCTTCACCAGGTCGACGGCGATCTTCACGGCCGCCGCCGCGGTGCGCTGGGCGGTTCGGCTTTGGAGCAGATAGAGCTTGCCGTGTTCGACGGTGAATTCAAAATCCTGAACGTCGGCGAAGCGCTTCTCCAAGGCCACGGCCATCGCCTGTAGCTCTCGCCAGAGGGCGCGATTCCATTTGGGGAACCATTCTTTGCAATTGAGCGGCGTTCGCGTGCCTGCGACTAAATCTTCGCCTTGTGCAGAGATCAAAAATTCGCCGTAGAACACTTTCCGGCCGGTCGACGGATCGCGCGTGAAGCCGACGCCGGTGGCGCTATCCTCGCCGGCGTTACCGAACACCATTGCCTGCACGGTAACGGCCGTCCCGAGCAGACCGGTGATTTGATTCATCTCTCGGTACCGAACCGCGCGGCGGCCGTTCCAGCTTTTGAAGACGGCCTCGGTGGCGCGGGTCAATTGCTCTAATGGATCCTGCGGGAAGCTTCGGCCAGCCTCGCGCTGGTAGATCGCCAGGAACTGCGCCGCGACGGCCTGCATCTGATCGGCGGGGAGCTCGGCGTCGATCTCAACGCCGGCGTCACGGCGGGCATCAAACAAGGCGTCTTCGAAGTCGATCGTCACGATTCCATCCACGGCCTTGGCGTACATCGCGATGAGCCGGCGGTAACTGTCGTAAGCGAACCGCCCGAGGCCGCGCTCAGCCATCGCGGCGGCGACGGCGTCATTCAGGCCGACGTTCAGGATCGTTTCCATCATCCCGGGCATCGACACTGCCGCGCCGGAACGGACCGACAGTAGCAGCGGGTTGGTCGGATCGCCGAATCGCTTGCCGGTGGCTTTCTCGATTCGCTTTACCGCGGTGTGGACGTCGGCGATTAGCTCATCGCTAAGGCTGCCGGCGGCTTGATAGGCGGCGCACTGATCGGTCGGAACGGTAAAGCCCGGTGGCACGGGCAGGCCGGCGCGGCTGAGGTCTGCCAGTACCGCGCCCTTGCCGCCCAAGCGATCTCGCATCGCCGCCCGGCCGTCGGCGAGGCCGTTGCCGAAATGGTACACACGGCGAACGGCGGCGGCTTTCGGCTTGGGCTTGGGCATATCGTTATTTCAACGGATCCAGCCGATAGACCCGCACGTCCGGATTACTGAAGTTCCACATCGGGTGTTTCGCGACGCGCTCCCACACCACCGGATACTTGGACAAGTCGGTGTAAAAAGATCGCATCTGCTGCACTTGCAATTCATTTCCCTGGACGCCAATGACGTAGGGGCTGAGGAAACGGTCTGAATTGCTGCTGCACGTCACGACAAACTCCACGCCGCGCTGGCGCAATTGCTCGATCGTGCCTTCGACGGGATTCCCCGCGCGGATGCCTTGCATCACACGGACCGGGCTATCGCTCAGAAACGGGGTCGCATAGTTATCGACAATGACGGTGGCCCCTGCCGGAAAGCCGATGCGGGCCCAGTCGCGAAGGGCCTCGCGGCTGTCGTCGGCGAACTGCTGGGTGAAGTCGGCGCAGCGATAACCTTGGGTAACGCCGATGACCGTCAGTCCGACACCGGCCACTACCGCGCGCATCCACGGTCGGGGCGGCAGCGTTGAAAGCCACGCCACGCCCATCGCGGCGAAGGCGTACAACATCACGGTGGCCGGCAACGCGTAGCGATAAAACGGGATCACGCTGTAAGCCAGCATCACCAGATAGATGGCCGTCGATAGCCCTAGCCAGAAACCAAAGCCCCATCGACGGCGCTTCAGGATCATCCACGGCAGCACGATTGCGGCCGCTACGGTCAGCACCTTGATGTGGGGCATCGCCTCGGTCCAGACGGCGTTGGCGAAGAACCACGTGGGCTTGTCCATGGTCAGGCCCTGATGTTCGGTGGTGCTGTGTTCTTTTTCGCCGTCGAAGTTCTGAACGAAGTGGTCGAAGTCATTGAACACGCGGTAATTCACGCCGGCCCAGGTGACCGCGCTGAACGCGAGGACGATCAGCGGGGCCGCCATCATCAGTGACCCGTTTCGCCGAACGGCCACGACGGAAATCAGAATCGCGGGCACGACCATGACCATGCCGCAGTACTTGCCGGACGAGGCAAGTCCGGCCGCCACGCCGAGGGCGATCAGCATCCAGACCGTCGCGCCCGCGCCGCGAACACGCAACGCCCAAGCTCCCGCACACATGACGGCCGCGACGCCGAAGACGAGCGTCGCGTCTTCTTTGAAATAGTGCGCGTGTGACAACAGCGCGGGGCAGAGACCGATCGCCAAGCCAAGGCCCAGGAAGCCGACCCAGCCCGCCGCAGCCCAGCCCGCCCAAGCCATCAGCACCGCCGCGCCGGCGGCGAATGCGGCCGACGTGTTTCGTCCTTCAACGACGATGCGATTCACATCACCACCCATCGGCGGGGCGGATAAGCTGCCCGAGCCCGTCTTTGGCGTCGGCATCAGCAGCAAAGCGCCTTCGAGCATTAACTGTGGATGATTGAAGTTCCGTCGGTCTTCGACGATCTGCTCGCCCTTGCTGTATTCGTCCGGGTGGTAATAGGTCGGGAAATCGTTGTGGCGCTTAAAGAGGTTCAGGCATAAAGCCCAAAGCCCGAGCGATAGGCCGAGTACCGCAACAGCGTTAAGGAGCCACGTGAGCGTGCCGCGCTCCCAGAGCGGAACGTCGGCGGCGTGTGTGCCGCGGATTCGCCGTAGCGGGCCGCGGTCGACCTGCAGGACATCTACGGCGCTAACCACTGCCATCGAACCTCCCCATTCGGCCAAGTGAAACGCAGACGCCGCCAGACGCCGGCTTCAAGGCTCAGCCACTCGATTGATTCGATCATGCACCGGACGACCGCAAAATTCACGCGGCCGTCGTCCAACGCCGGCCCCTTAGCCTCCGGGCCGCTGATCGGTTCGCCGGGAAGATCGCTGGCAAAATAGGGCCGGCGAGCAGCGTCTGGCGCGTTGGCCCAGGCGGCATCGGCGATGTCGTCGTGCGTGTGGGGGATCGCCGTCGTGTGCAGTCGCAGCTGGAGCTGATCAGCAGGATCGTAAAACAGCCAGGTAGCCGAGGCGTTCTTGTGCAGGGTGTCGAACTTCGGGCTGCGGCGGTCGGTTTGGAAGCTGATCGCGCGGGCGGCGGGATCCACATCCCTCAGCACGATCGTCCG
>JAQGHK010000530.1 GCA_028288875.1 Phycisphaerales bacterium
ATGCTGTCCGATTTCGGCCTGACCGTGCCTGATCCGGCGATGGGCTGCCTGCAGGATGTTCATTGGAGTGCGGGCCTCGTCGGCTATTTCCCGACATACACGCTCGGCAATTTATATGCCGCAGAACTGTTCGAGACCTTCAGCGCCGCGCATCCAAATTGTCAGGACGATTTTGTCCGCGGTGATTTCACCAGCTTGCTCAAATGGCTTCGCGAAAACGTGCATCGCCACGGCCGGCGGTATCGGGCTCGCGAACTCTGCCAGCGTGTGACCGGCAAGCCGCGATCACCCGATGCGCTGGTTCGCCGGCTGACGCAGAAGGTCAGCGAGTATTACGGCGTCTGAACCGGGGCTTGCCAGAAGACGGCGCTGGCGGCCCACTGCTCCAGAGGCGCGAACGCGATCAGCATCAAAACGAGCGTGACCGCGCACACGCTGGCCAGCGCGGTAATGAGTCGCGACGGTTCCTGCCGTACCGTCGACGGCCGCAGGAACATCGCCCGCAAAATCTTCGCGTAGTACACGAGCGAAATAATCGAATTGATCGCGACAGACGCGACGATCCACCACCACGCCCCGCCGGCCGTCGCCAGCGTGGACATGATTTTCCATTTCACCAGGAATCCCGCCGCCGGCGGCAGGCCGACCATGCTAACCAGGCAGACGGCCATCGCTACCGCTGCGACCGGCGACCGAGCAGCAAGGCCATCAAAGGCCGATACATCGTCTGACCCGGCCGCGCGTTCCACGCCCGCCAGCACGGCGAATGCGCCAAGATTCATCACGGCATAGACCACGAGGTACGCCAACAGCGACGTCCGCCCCGCCGGCAGCACGGCCATCGCGCTCAGTAAATAGCCGGCATGAGCGATCGAGCTGTAAGCCAGAATACGTTTCACGCTCTGCTGCCGTAGCGCGCCGAGATTGCCGACGGCTGTGGTTACCACCGCCACGATGCCGAGGACGGCCGCCATACCGGCAACCATCGGCGTCGCGAAATGGCTCGCGCCGTCCCAGAGCCGGGCGAGCAGGAGCAGGCCCGCCCCTTTGCTGGCGACAGACAAAAACGCCGCCACGTCCACGTGGGAACCTTCGAAAACGTCCGGGCACCAGAAGTGTGCGGGCACTGCACTGATTTTAAAGAGCAGCCCGGCCAGCACGAAAAACACGCCGACGATCGCCGCCGGTGTGTACGCGCCGCGCGTCGCAGTAATCCAATGGCCCAGATCCAGCGTGCCGGCCGATCCATACAGGAGCGATAGGCCGTAGATGGTCACGGCGGTGCAGACCGCGCCGAACAAGACGTATTTCAGCGACGCTTCCGCGGCGTGTCGTTTGGTTTTCCGAAAGCCTGCCAGAACGTACGACGGCATGGAGGCCAGCTCCATCGCCAGCAATAGCAGCAGCAGATTGGATGTCGCGCCCATTAGCGATAGGCCGAGCGTGGCTGAGATCAGGAGCGTCATGAACTCCGGCGCATCGCCGACGGGAACAGCCCGGCTCGTTGCGCCGAACCAGATGCCGATGACGCCGGCCGTGAACAGCAGCAGCACCTGGCGCCAAAGTAAGGCGGCCGGGTCGGCGATCAGCATGCCGAAGAATGCAGAATGGCCGGTGCTCACGGAAGCCGGCAAAAGGGTCACGCCGAACGCGGCCAACACGCCGACAAGCGCCACCAAGCCAACGCCGCGCTGCGAACGTGCGAAGAACGGAACGATCAATACCGCAACGAGGGTCGCCGCCAGTGTCGTTTCGACGCCGATCGCGGACCAGTCACTGGCCGATGGGATCTGAACGATGCCGCCCGTCAAGACAACACCTTCAACAAGGCCGCAACGGTTGTGTCACTGAGGGTCAGCACCAGCGTCCACGGCAGCACGCCCAGCGCCACGACCGCGATCGCCAGCGGCCAGAGCACGAGCGTTTCGCGGCTGTCCAACGGTGCGAGCGTGGCGGTGTCTTCCTTCGGCTTGCCGAGGAACACGCGCTGCAGGCACCAGAGCATGTAGCCCGCCGTGAGTACGATGCCGAAGGCCGCCGCGGTGGCGACCGTGTAAATCGCCCAAGCCGGCACCGCCGCCGACACGGGTCCGGTCTTGGCCGCGCTGAATACGCCCATCAGGACCAGAATTTCGCCGATGAAATTGCACAGCCCGGGCAGGCCAAGGCTGGCGAACATGAACAGGCTGGCGAACCGCCCATAAGTCGGCATCGTCGCGCCGACACCGCCCATCCGGGCGATCTGCCGGTGGTGGACGCGGTCGTAAATGATGCCGACAACGAAGAACAGCGCCGCGCTAGTCAGCCCGTGCGCCACCATCATGAACACGGCCCCGGCCATGCTGGCGGGCGTCATGGCGATGATGCCGAGCAGCACGAAGCCCATGTGCGACACCGAGCTGTAGGCCACCAGTCGCTTGAAGTCTGCTTGCCCGATGGCGCACAACGCGCCGGCCAGAATCGAGATTACCGCCAACGCCGCCAGGATCGGCCAAGCGGCCAAAGCCTGTTCTGGGAAGAGCGGCCACGCCACACGCAGCAGGCCGTAACCACCCAGCTTCAGCAGCACCGCCGCCAGGATCATGCTGATCGGCGTCGGCGCTTCCACGTGGGCGTCGGGCAGCCACGTGTGGAACGGCATGATCGGAAGCTTCACCAGGAAGCCGAACGCCAGCAGGCCGAACAGCGTCATTGCCAGCGTCGGGTTCGTATGGGCTAGATCGCCAAGCAAGGCGGGCAATCGAACGAGGTCAAAGCTGCCGGCTTTGAGATAGATGCCGATGAGCGCGACTAGAATCGCGATTGAACCGACGAACGTGTAGACGAAGAATTTGATCGCCGCGTATTCCCGCCGGGGCCCGCCCCATATACCGATCAGGAAATACATCGGCAGCAACGACAGTTCGAAAAAGACGAACAGCAGCAGCAGATCGAGCGAAAGAAACGTGCCCAGCACGCCGGTTTCCAGCAGCAGTACCAAGGCAAAATAGCCCTGTACCTGCTTTTCAATTTTGAAGGATGCGATAATCGCCAGCACGAACACGAACGTCGTCAGCAAGACCAGTGGCAGCGAAAGCCCATCGACGCCCAGCAACAGTTCAGCGTGAATCGACGGCACCCAGGGCAATCGCCGCACCAACTGCACCACGCCGCCCACATCGTCATAGCCATAGGGCCCCGCGCGAGCGCTATCGAACAGCAGCGGCAAAAGGCCGGCCAGCAGAAGCGTCGCGATCGAGACGCCCAGCGCGACCCACCGCGCCGATTTCCCAGTGCGTTGCGGCAGCACCGCGGCCGCCCCCAGCAGCGGGAGGAAGACCAGGACGAACAACACGTTTTGCCGCAACAGTTCCATTCGTTCCTTTACCGAAGCACCGCCCACGCCACCGTGCCAATGACGGTGAGCGCCAGCATCAGCACGGCCGACGCCACATACACCCGCACGCGCCCGCCCTGGGTCTGGCCGACGCCGAGGCCACTGGTGAGGACGCCCGAACTGACGCCGCGAACAACGCCATCGACGATTAAGTCGTCCGCCGACGCAGTTACGCGACCGAGGGCCGCGTAAGCCAGCGCAAGCCGGTCGATCAGACCATCAATCACGCGGCGGTCCAGCCGATCAATCAGCCGGCCGGCTAATCGTGCGGCACCGACGAACACCCAGCGGTACAGATCGTCGAAATACATCCGATGCCGCAGCCATTCCCTCGGCGCACTGAGCACCGATAGGCGCGCCAATCGCTCGGTCAGCGCGAACCCGCGGGCATAGATCACCACGCCGGCGATGATACCGGCCAGCCATGCCCAATGCGTCAGGTGCGCCGCCTGTGCCGCGCCGGCCTCCACGCGATCGTCGCCGGCCTCGGTAGACGTTGGCGCGGTATCCGTTTCCACATCCGGCATCGATAGATGAACTCGGCTCGGCCAGTCATGTTCCAGCGGATTCACTGGCGACGCCGGCCCGGTCAGCGCCGACACTTGCGCGCGCGTTTCGACGGCGGAACTGTCCACCATCGATCGCACCGGGAACCAGTCAAACCCGCTCACGACCGCCAAGCCCGACAAAACGACCAGCGGGAAGGACAGCATGCCCGGCTCGTGTGCCTCTTCAAATGCTTCCAGATCGCGCGGCCGCCCGGTGAAGGTCAGCATCCACAATCGGGTGAGATAGAACGGCGTCAGATAAGCCCCGATGACAGGCACCCACAGAGCCAGCGACCACAAACCACTTCGGCCGCTATCGGCAGCCAACTGCGACCAGGCCGCCGCGTGGGCGACGATGAGTTCTTTGCTGTAGTAACCGCTGAAATACGGCGTGGCCGACATCGCCAGCGCACCGATGGCGAACGCGATCGCTGTCACAGGCATGCGTCGGAATAGGCCGCCGTAGTGTTCAAGCCGGCTCTTGTGATGCATGCCGTAAATCACCACACCGGCAGCGAGGAACAGCAGCGCCTTGAAGAACGCATGCGTCAGCAGATGGAAGCCCGCCCCATCGCGGCTGCCCACGCCCACGCCAAGCACCATGTAGCCAAGCTGGGCCATCGTGGAAAACGCCAGTGCCTGCTTCAGATCACGCTGGGCGATCGCGCAGAGCGAGCCAATGGCGATGGTGATCGCGCCGATCACGACGACGAACAGTCGAGCATCCGCGGTCAGAATTGGATCGATCCGAATCAGCAGAAACACGCCCGCCGCCACCATGGTCGCCGCGTGGATCAGCGCGCTCACCGGCGTCGGGCCGGCCATTGCGTCGGGCAGCCAAGTGTGCAGTGGGAACTGCGCGCTTTTGCCGATTGCCCCGCAGAACAGCAGGCAGCCGATCAACGTCAGCAGGCCATTGGACATGGCGGTCTGGTGCGTGGGCGAGAGCATCACCCAGAGATCCGGCAGCGTAGTGTTTCCCACGAAGCTGACCAGCAGGCACAGGCCAATGATGAAGCCGACGTCGCCGACGCGGTTGGTTAGGAACGCTTTCGTCGCCGCCATGCGCGCATCGCGGCGTTCGTTCCAGTAGCCGATCAGCAGGTACGAACACAGGCCGACCAGTTCCCAGAACACCAGAAGTTGAAGCAGCGTGCCGCTGAGCAGCAAGCCCGTCATTGAAAAGCCGAATAGCGATAGCCGGCCGAAGTAAATCGGCGTCCGCGCATCGCCGCGCAAGTATCGGAGCGAATACAGATGAACAACGGCCGAGATCAGCGTCACCATCGCCAGCATGACGACCGTGAAGCTGTCGACGTAGATCGTGAAATCCAGAAAACCCGGCACGCGCTGGCCGGCGTGTTCGCCGATGGGCAGCCAAGCGAACGATCGGACCAGCGGCCCGACGCCGTACCCGAAGCCGTAGCTGGAACTGATCCATGCGGCCATGGCCGCGACGGCCGCCGCGAAGCCGGCGAACGAGAAGCCCGTGCCCACGTACCCGCCGAGCGGATCGCCCAGACGCTTGCCAAGCGCCAGTAGGATCGCAAAGCCGCACAGCGGCAAGGCGACTACCAACAGGAGCAACGTAAGCAGCGTCGGCACGTTCGAATCAGCCTTTCAGCTCATTGCCTTGGTCGACGTCGACCGTGGCGAAGTTGTTGTAGAAGTTCAGAAAGATGGCGAGCGCCACGGCCGCCTCGGCGGCGGCGATGACGATGACGAACAGTGCAAAGACTTGCCCGTCCAGCTTTCCGACGGCGCTGAATCGGTTGAAAGCAACCAGATTCAGATTGGCCGCGTTCAGCATCAGTTCGATACCCATCAGGATGCCGATGGCGTGCCGGCGTGTCAGCACGGTGATGATGCCCGCGGCGAACAGCATCGCTGCCAGCACAAGATAGTGTGGAAGGCCGACGGTCATGCGGCATCCTTTGGCCGACGCCGTGCGAGATAGGCCGCGCCGATCATGACGGCCAGCATCAGGACACTAGCAATTTCGAAGGGCACCAGATAATCGCCCAGCAGCGATACACCCAGGCGGCGCGTCACATCCGGCTCAACGCTCGGCGGCGGGGTCGGGAAGCGCGTGTGAATGATCGCCGTGACGATCGCCGCCAGCAAACCCAGGCCTGTCAGGACGGCGATCGCGGTTTCACCGGGCCCGACACGCATCAATCGCGTGCCCAGGTGAGAGGTGAGCATCACACCAAAAATGATCAGCACCAGCGTGCCGCCCACGTAGATCACCAGTTGTGCGGCTGCCAGGAACTCGGCATCCAGCAGAAAATACAGGCCGGCCATGCCCAGCAGCGCGACCAGCAACTGCACGGCCGCGTGGACAATGTGCTTGGCCATGACGACGCCGATGGCGCCCACCAGCGTGATAGCGGCGAAGATGTAAAACAGTGCGGCCGCCACGTCAGGCCCCGCCCGCCGGCCATGGGCCACCGAGGCGCTGCTGGTTCTGCCGGCCTTGGATGAAGGCCGAGATGATCAGCACCAGCGTAGCCACGACGAGTGCAACTCCGGCCGCCGCCAGAACGGTTTGGGTGATGCGTTCGGTCATCGACCCGTGCGCGACGACCAGTTCCCAAACGGCCGACCCCAGCAGGAGCGCCAGCGACGCCGGCACCATCACTTTGACGCAGGCGTGCAGCACCTGATCAATACGCGGCCGGGGCAGTGTCCACCGGACCCACATCTGAATAAACATTAGTACTGCGCATTTGAAGGTGAACACGCCTGCGGCGGCCACATTCCAGAGCAGCGGTGTCCAACGCTGTCCGCCGGCAATGGCCTTGGCGTAACCGTGGGCGATCAGCCCGAACGGGTCGGCCCAGCTACCCAAAAACAGCACGGCCATTACGCCGCTCATGACAAACATGGCATTGTATTCGGCGAGATAAAAGAGGCTGAACCGCAGGCCGCTGTATTCCGTGTGGTAGCCGGCCACCAGTTCCGAATCCGACTCCGGCAAATCGAACGGGGCCCGCTTGTTCGACGCTAGCGATGCGATAAAGAAGACCAGCGCGGCGGCAGCAGTAAACGGCTGGCGGAACACCAGCCAGTGCTGCAGCCCATGCGACTGCATCTCGGACAGCTTTAATAGATCGAGCGTCCCGACGGCCAAGACGACCACCAGCATCGAAAGCCCAAGCGGGATTTCATAGCTGATCAGTTGGCAGGCCTCACGCATGGCCCCGTAGATCGACCACTTATTGTTGCTGGACCACCCGGCCAAAATCACGCCGATTACTTCCACGCCGAGGATGGCCAGCACCCACAGCAGGCTGACCGAGAGCGTCCGATCGAACACAAAATCCGGTCCGAATGGAAGAGCGAGGAAAGCCGTAAAGACCGGTGCAAAAGCCAGATATGGCGCGATATAGAATAACACTGCGTCGGCCCGGCCGGGCAGCAAGTCTTCCTTGCTCGCCAGCTTGATGCCGTCGGCTAGCGATTGCAGCAGCCCCACCGGCCCAACGCGATTAGGTCCATGCCGGTGCTGAATCCGCCCGGCCACCTTCCGCTCGCCCCAGATGGCGATGAACCCGATGACGGACACCAGACCCAGGAATACGCCCATCACCAACATGACGTCCCAAGCCAGCGTCACCCAAAGCGCCGGGTCCCGGCCGAGCAGGATTTGCAGGACGGGGGCCGGGCGATCGAGCGTGGCGAGGAGCAGGGACATGCCGTTCAATTACAAATCGCCCCGGTAACTGGGGCGAAACCTACTACAGATAGGGGATTCAGCCGCGCCCTGTCAAGGCAAACTCCGCCCGCCAACACCGCCACGGGCGAAAGAGTTCACCGATCCGCCTGCCATGCAAACCTTGAGCTGCCGAGTGGTTGCATTCCCGCTCAAGGGGCCGTATTCTTTCCGCCTCGCTACAGGCAACGCGGCCGTGGCGGAATTGGCAGACGCGCAAGATTCAGGTTCTTGTGTAGGTAACTACGTGGAGGTTCGACCCCTCTCGGCCGCACTGAAGAAACCCGCCCACCTTGGGCGGGTTTTTTGTTGCGCCTCAGGAGCTCCCGGAACGCGTCAGCCATCGAACCTCCTTCCATCGGCCGACACTTTCGGTTCGCGGCCTAGCCATCGCTGCTTTCGAATTTTCTCCACTGGCTCCACTGAGACTGAATCTTAACTCATTGGCAGCTCGACAAGTTGGGACGCGAGTGCCTATCAATCGAGGTCGGCCAGCCGTTGTACTGGTCGCGGCAACAAGGAGCGTGCATGTCGCAACCGGATTCGATGGATAAGGTTGATCTGCCGGCCGAAGGCGTCGGCATCACCCGGCGCGACGTGCTGGCCACGGCGACAACCGTCGGCGTCACGGTCACCCTTTCCTCGCTGCTGCCGGGGTGTTCGACGGCAAAGCCGACGGACGCCAAGCTCGTCCCGCCCGCGCCTGACGTCAATCCCGTCGGCACCATTCCGGTTTCGCTCAATATCAATGGCCAGCCGCACCAAATGAATCTGGAGCCGCGCGTCACGCTGCTGGATGCCCTGCGGGAAGATTTGGGCCTGACTGGAACAAAGAAAGGCTGCGACCACGGCCAGTGCGGCGCCTGTACCGTGCTGATCGATGGTAAGCGGATGAACAGCTGCCTGACGCTCGCCTGCTCGGCGCAGAACAAAAAGATCACAACGGTTGAAGGCCTCGCCAAGGGCGATGAACTGCACCCTGTTCAGCAGGCCTTCATCGATTGCGACGCGTTCCAATGCGGTTACTGCACGCCGGGCCAGATCTGCTCGGCGGTCGGCGCGATCAGTGAAGGTCATCTCAAATCAGACGACGACATCCGCGAACAGATGTCCGGCAATATCTGTCGGTGCGGGGCCTACCCCAACATCGTCAACGCCGTCCGCCAGGCGATGCAGACCGCCTAGCTCGCCTCAAATCTATTTCGTCCGAAACCGCCTTCCGGAGCCTTTATGTATCCCTTCACTTACACGGCAGTCACGAAGGAAGGCCAAGCGATTGACGCCATCGCCACCGCGCCGATGGCGCACTTCCTCGCCGGCGGAACGAATCTCGTCGATGAGATGAAGCTGAATGTCCGCCGTCCGACGCAGCTCATCGATATCAATTCGATCGGCCTGAACAAGATCGAAGCCAGAAACGGTGGCCTTCGTATCGGCGCCCTCGTCAAAAACAGTGATCTAGCCTACGACGAGAGCGTTATGAGCATGTATCCCGTCATGAGCGAAGCCTTGCTCAGCGGTGCCAGCGCTCAGCTTCGCAACATGGCCACCACAGGCGGAAATCTGCTGCAGAAAACCCGCTGCACGTACTACCGCGATACGCACTACGAAAATTGCAATAAGCGAAATCCCGGTAGTGGATGTGCGGCCATCGAAGGCTTCAATCGAATGCACGCCCTGCTCGGCACGAGCGATCAATGCATCGCAACGCACCCCAGCGACATGTGCGTCGCTATGGCCGCGCTAGATGCCATGATCGTAGTGAAAGGCCCGAAGGGGGAGCGGTCGATTCCGCTTGCCGATTTCTACGTCGCCTATGGCGATGATCCGGCCAAGGAAAATACGCTGGCCCATGACGAACTGATCACCGCGGTCGATTTACCGGCCCTGCCTTGGGCCAAGCGATCGCTTTATCTTAAGACGCGCGACCGTGCGTCGTATGAGTTCGCCTTGGCATCGGCCGCGGTTGCATTGGAATTGGACGGCAATTCAATTAAGTCCGCCCGCGTGGCACTCGGCGGCATCGCCGCCAAGCCGTGGCGATCCAAGGAAGCAGAGGCGTCACTGGTTGGTAAGGACGCAACCGATGCCACCTTCGCCGCCGCAGCAACTGCTGCGCTCGCGACCGCCAAACCGCAAAAATACAACGCGTTCAAAGTCGATCTCGCGAAGCGCACCATCGTCCAAGCCCTGACGAACGCCGCCGCGATGGCGTAACGAAATGTGCCTGCTTCATTACGCGCCAGAATGAATTCGATCTTTCGCTCGGAGTAGCCGCCATGCCCATGACCGCCCCAACTACCAGCCCCAGCAAGTCGCCCATCGGTCAACCGATCAGCCGGGTGGATGGCCGCCTGAAAGTCACGGGCCGCGCGGTGTACGCAGCCGATACGCAGCAGTCCAATGTCTGCCACGCGGTGCTGGTCGGATCGCCGATCGCCAAAGGCAAGATCACGTCGATCGATACCAGCGAGGCGGAAAAATCGGTCGGCGTGATCAAAGTAGTGACTCCGGAGAACCGCCCGAAGATCGGCGCGCCAAAGAAAGGCGACCCCATGAGCGGC
>JAQGHK010000114.1 GCA_028288875.1 Phycisphaerales bacterium
AAGGCGGCCCACCCCAACAGCCGCTTCACCGCGCCGGCCGCGAACAACCCAGCCCTCGATCCGGCATTCAATGATCCGAACGGCGTCGACGTCAGCGCCATCATCTTCGGCGGCCGGCGTAGCAAGACGATTCCGCTGGTGTATCAGGCGTTCAACTGGGTGCACGGCGTGTACATCGGCGCGACCATCGGCAGCGAAACCACCGCGGCCGCCACGGGCGCGCAGGGCATCGTCCGGCGTGATCCGATGGCCATGCTTCCGTTCATTGGCTGCAACATTCGCGACTATTTGGTGCACTGGTTCAAGATGCGCAAGAAGATGACCGATTGCCCGCGCGTTTTCATGGTGAACTGGTTCCGCAATGGCGACGACGGCAAATTCCTCTGGCCGGGCTTCGGCGAGAACATGCGCGTGCTGAAGTGGATCATCGACCGCTGCCACGGCGCCGCCTACGCGCGCGAAACGCCCCTCGGCTGGATGCCGCGCATGACGGATCTGGATCTAGATGGGCTGAATCTGAGTGCGGACGACATCAAGCAACTGGAAACGGTCAGCACCGATGAAGTGAAGGCCGAGCTGATGAGTCAGGAAGAGCTTTTCCTGAAGCTCGCGGGCGATCTGCCGAAGGAAATGATCTTCCAGCGGGAACTGCTGATCACGCGGCTGTAATCAAACGACGGATGCTCCCTGTAGCTGCGACGCCTGCGTCGCCTTTCCGCGGACGATGTCGTCTTGCGGGGAGGCAACGCAGGCGTTGCAGCTACGGAAGAGTGGGTTCGATCAATACCGCCCGTAGCCACCGAAGCCTACGCCGTAGGGGCCGACGCCATAGCCACCGCCGTATCCGCCGTAGCCCGCGTAGCCGCCGTTGCCGTAGCCGTGGTAGATGTCGACGCTGCGGTAGCGCAGGGCGTACTCCACGGCGTTGTACTGGGCGACGATGCTCGAAGCGAAGTACGCCTGGGCGGCCAGCTTCTCGATGCGGGCGTCGGCCACCGATTTGCGGAGGCTCTGCAGCGTGTCGTCGCTGGCGATGGCGATGGCCTGGGCGTCGCGGTAGTCGGCCACGCGCCTGGAGGCTTCAACGTACCGTTTCCGGGCGTCCTGGAAGTTGGAATCGCGCTCCAAGGCGGCCAGTTCCAGCTTGCGGTTGTCCTTGACGTACTGCAGCTTCAGCTTGGCCATCGCTTCCAGGGCGATCGGGTCAGGCTTGGGCGCGAATTGCTCATCGGCGATCATCTTGCTGACGTTGGCCCGCAGGCCCTCGGAGGCGACATAGGCCGGGTTGTTATTCAGGTCGGCCAGGGCGGCGGTTCGGGCGGTTTCCATGGCGTCGTAGGCAGCCTTCTCGTCGGCCTGGGCCTTCACGTAGTCGGGCTGGCGATCCATGGTCATGCGGACGAGGCGAGTGGCGTTATTCAGGTCGAACAGACCCTGGTTGAACTGCCAGCGGGTGCGGACGGCCACGGCGCGGGCGGCGGGGACGGCCCGGATGTCGGCGGCGGGCGTGTCGCCCAATTGGCCGGTCGGGGTGACGCCGGCGTTCCAATACGGGCTGGAGGCGGGACCGGGGCCCGAACTGGCGGGAATCGCGCTGCGATCGGTCGCGGGCTGGGCGTCCGCCAAGGCGTAAGTTGAGCTGACCAGAACTGTTGCAACTAGAGATGCTCGCCACATATCAGCCTCCGAAACACTGGCTCTGAACTCAGGACTGTCAGGCTAGACAATACCGTTGCCGATTGGTTTGCCGGAGACAAAAATTGCCCAAACCGGCTTCATTTTTCCTGGCATTCTTCCCGGCCGCTCACCACGGGTGGGCCGGCGGGCCGATAAGGGTGTTATGACGCGTTTACGCCTGCTCGGGGTCGGTTTATTGCTGGTGGCCGGTTGTCAGACCGGTTCGAACAACAATTCCGCGCAAACGCCGCCGCCGGACAGTGCCGACATCGCCGAGGCCCCGATGCCGACGATCAAGGCCGATACCTACATCGCCGCCGGCGATCTGGCCGCAAGCCGGGGCCAATATCCCCGGGCCGCCGCCCAGTACGAGCAGGCCGCCAAAGCCAACCCCGCCGACGCCGCCACGATCAAAAAACTGGCCCTGGTATACGTCAAAGCCAACCAGATGCCCGCCGCCCTGGACACTTGGAAGCGCTACCTGACGGCCTCCAAGAACTCCGACGACGCCTTCGGTTCGCTCGGCTACGCCTACGAACTGGCCGGCAAGCCCGCCGAGGCCGAAGCGACCTACAAACTCGGCATCGAAGCCCATCCGGACGGGGCCCTGACCCACGTCAATTACGGCCTGATGCTCGTCCGCCGGAACAAGGTCGACGAAGCCGTCAAAACGATGGCCACCGTCCTGCAGCCGCCAGAAGTGAACTACAACATCGCCGGGGTTTACGCCCAGTTGGGCCGGCCGGACTTGGCGCAGTTCTATTATAAGCGGGCCCTGGAATGCGACCCGGGCTTCGTGCCGGCGCGGCAGAAGCTGTCGATGCTGGATAGCGACCGGTAAGCTAAGTCTGCGTAGGGGCGACATACATGTCGCGCGGGAACGTCGATCGACCCGCGCGGGCGACATGTATGTCGCCCCTACAAGATGCTTACACCCGCCGGCGGCGTCCCAGCATCATCGCCCCGACCGCCATTACCCCCAGCGACGCCGGTTCCGGCACCGTTGCGTTGATAAACGCCAGCTGCTGCGGCACATAGCTCGCAAACCACGGCTGCGGAACCGCGGGGCCGGTGGTGGGCTGCAGCACATAATTCCCGTTGTCGTCTTGCTCATACAGCCCGCGGCCGTCATAGATGGCGGCATTCAGGTCGCTGCCGGCGGCGGTTTCGCGGAAGAGGGCGACGCTGTTGTTGATGCCCGTCAGCCGCCATTGGCCGTTCTTGAAGATGAACACGCCGCCGCCGGAATCCTTATCGCTGAGGGCGCCTTCAGTAGCGACGCCGTTGTTGTCGAACGTGGCGACCAGGTACTGGTAGCCGTTGGTATCGGTCGCCTCGCCAGCGACGGCATTGGTGCCCCAGCTTTTGGCGTGGTCGGTCGCGCCCCAGAGCCATCCGGTCGGGCTGCTGCCGCCCGGGCGCGTGTAGGGCGCGCCGCGATCCGTACCGCGGCCGAAGACCGTCAGGGCGTCGTCATTCGCCAAAACGCCGTCATTGGCTGGGTTATAAATCGTGGCATACGTGGCGAAGGGCACCGTCACGGGTACCAGCACCAGGTCGCTATCGCCGATAGCGACGGCATGGGCGGCGTCCAGCGGGTGAACGGTCGTCACGCCGGCGGCGTTCGTCGTGGTGATCGACGGAATCGTGCCGTTGTAAATGTGCCGGGCGGTGATGAAGTAATTGGCCGAGATCGGCGTGCCGAGGTAATCGCCGAACTTGCCTTGGAGTTCCGACGAGATGCCATTGGCACCCTGGTTGTCGGCCAGTTCGTTCCGCCCGTCGCCGCCGAGGACGATGACCGCCTGAGCCGCCACGTCCGATAATCCAAGTACAGCCAGACCAACGAGCAGCGATCGCTTCACCATCTCCGCACTCCTCGCAAGAAACCCCCGGCCCGCTATAGTAACCGATCGGCCCGCGCCAAGGGACCCAAAAATCGATCCCGGCCGCTGAATTGGCCGGTAAACTGCGAAACCCGAACCGACCCTGAGCCGCCGCACCTGAGCCAGACGCCATGAGCCACAACGTTGCCTTGTTCGTCACCTGCCTGACCGACCAGTTCTATCCCCAGGTCGGCGTGGCCGTCACCAAGATTCTGCAAAAATACGACTGCCAGGTCAGCTTCCCCCAGGACCAGACCTGCTGCGGACAGCCCTTTTTCAACAACGGCTTCCACGAAGAGGCGGCAAAGCTGGCCAAACGTTTCATCGAAATCTTTGAAAGTTACGACTACATCGTCACCCCCAGCGGCAGCTGCTGTGCCATGGTGCGCGAGCAGTTTCACCAGTTGTTCCATCACGACGCCGAGTGGGGCCCGCGGATGGAAGCGGTGCGGGCGAAAACCTTCGAATTCGTCGAATTCCTCGATCGCGTCGTCAAGGCCGACCTGAAGGGCCTGAAACTGCCCGAGCCCGGCAGCTTCACCTACCACTACACCTGCCACCAGCGCGGCCTGGGCCTGAAGGACGAAAGCGTCAAACTCCTCCAGCAGATCGATGGCGTGACCTTCGTCCCCCTGGAAAAGACCGACCAATGCTGCGGCTTCGGCGGCACCTTCGCCGTCAAATACCCCGCCATCAGTGAAGCGATCGTGGATGACAAGGTCCGCTGCATCGAAAACACCCACGCCGGCACCACCGTCTGCAACGACGCCGGCTGCACGATGAACATCAGCGGCATGTGCCATCGCAAAGGCGTCAAAACGGACGTGAAGCACGTGGCCGAGATCCTGGCGGACGCGATGGGGATCGACACGGCGCGGCTGTAAACCCGAAACCAGTAATCTGAATGAAACCCGAATGACGAAAAACGGAAAATGAAACCACGGAGGGCACGGAGAGCACGGAGAAAGACAAAGCTTCTGTTCTTTCCTTTCTCCGTGTTCTCCGTGCCCTCCGTGGTTAATCACTCTTCTCCTGATCCTTTCTAATTTCGGCTTTCGTCATTTGGATTCTTCCCAGGTCCACCTATGCCTTTTCCGAACATCGGAGCGACGCAATGAAGGCCTCCACCTCTGGCCCAATCCGCGTCGGCATCAGCGGCTGGACCTACGAGCCGTGGCGGGGCACGTTCTACCCCGAAAAACTCGTGCAACGACTCGAACTGCAGTACGCCGCCGAGCACCTGTCGACGATCGAAATCAACGGCACCTTCTACGGCCTGCAAAAGCCACCCAGCTTTGAAAAATGGTACGAGCAAACGCCGGCCGACTTCATGTTCTCGGTGAAAGCGCCTCAGTTCATAACGCATCGGAGGCGGCTGCGCGACGTCCAAGTGCCGATCGCAAACTTCCTGCTCTCCGGCGTCCTCCGCCTCAGCGAAAAGCTCGGCCCGATCCTCTGGCAGTTCCCGCCCAACTTTAAACTCGATGAAACGCTGTTCGAGACGTTCCTCGGGCAGCTCCCGCATTCGACGAAAGACGCGGCTGCGATGGCGAAGCTTTGCGAGCCCCGCATGAAGGGCCGGATGTTTGCAGATATCGATAAGGACCGGCCGCTACGGCACGCCGTCGAAATCCGCCATGAAAGCTTCGCGACCGAAGCCTTCGTGAAGCTGCTGCGCAAGCACGGCGTCGCCCTTGTCATCGCCGACACCGGCGGCAAATGGCCCGCCCTACACGACATCACCGCCGACTTCGCCTACCTGCGCCTGCACGGCCCCGAAGAAATCTACGAAAGCGGCTACACCGAAACCGGCCTGAAAAGCTGGGCCAAACAGATCCGAGCCATCGCCCAAGGCACCGACGCCCCGGGCGGCCACCGCATTGGTCCACCCGCGGCCAAGCGGGCGAAACGCGATGTATTCGTCTATTTCGACAATACCCTCAAAGTGAAGTCGCCGGCCGACGCGATGCGGCTCGCCGAAATCCTGGGCTAAGGCAATCGACCCCCGTAGCTGCGACGCCTGCGTCGCCTTGCATCGGGCCGCAGCGACCGTCGGCCCGTGTGTTACTCGATGGTGCTCTTCGGTGAGGCGACGCAGCCGTCGCAGGCGACGCAGCTACGAACACGCCACGCGCTTCACCGCACGCGGCAACCGGATGCCCTACGCCGGCCGATAGTCTTCGCGGATCGGCGTGAAGACGTCGAGCACTTCCGAGTCTTCCAGCGCCGTCGCCTGATGCTCGATGCCGCCATCGACGACGAAGCTATCCCCCGCGTCGGCCGTCTGCGTTTCGCCGGCCATGGTGATCGCGATCGAGCCGCTGACGACGTACACCAACTGCTGATGCGGATGCGCGTGGGCCGCGCCGACCCAACCCTTCTTGAACAGATGCTTCACCAGCATCAAATGCGGCGAGAAGGCCAGCACCTGGCGAATCATGCCAGGCTCAGGTGCGGACGACGGGGCGGTGGATCGCGTGATGGTCATAATTCCTCAAGGATGGTGAAGTATTCCCTCTCCCCGTATGGCCGGGAG
>JAQGHK010000146.1 GCA_028288875.1 Phycisphaerales bacterium
CGATGGCACGGATATCCCGATTCCGGTGGACGACGATTCGATCTCCGACGTCGCTTAATTCACCGGCACATACTGAAAATAAAAGAGCCGGCCGTTCGATCAGCTCGAACGGCCGGCTCTCTTTCAATCGATCAACGTTTCCGTCGGCGGCCCTCACCCTAACCCTCTCCCGGCAATACCGGGCGAGGGAATCAGACGAGCACCGCGGCGACCTAGAACGCGCCGCTCAGCGCGGCCTGCGCCGCGCCGACGCCCTTGCCGAACTCGACCGGCTGGCCAAGGGCCTTGAGCGTGTGCTCGATCGCGGCGACGACCACGAGTGCGTCGTACACGTCGCTGTAGCCCATGTGGTTCACGCGGAAGATCTGGCCTTCCATCGTGCCTTGGCCACCGGCGACGTGGACGTTGTGCTTGTTCTTCAGGTTGTTGCTGAAGGCCTTCGCATCCACGCCCGGTTTGTGCTTCACGGCCGTAACGCTGTCAGCGGGGCTTGCGCTGAACAGTTCGAAGCCGAGGGCCTGAACGCCAGCGCGGAAGGCATCGGCAGAAGCCTTCGTGCGCTTCCAGACCCCTTCGATGGTTTCGGCCTTGATCATCTTCAGGCTGACCAGCTGCGCCTCGATCAGCGTGTTGGCCGGGGTGAACGGCGTATCGCTGTCGCTAATGCTCTTTTCGTACTTTTTCAGGTCGAAGTAGAAGTTCTTAGTCGTGGCGCTCTTGGTCGCTTCCTGGGCCTTCTTGCTCAGAGCGACATAACCAAGACCTGGCGGGAGCATCAGGCTCTTCTGGCTGCCGGTGATGGCCACGTCAACGCCCCAGGCGTCCATGTCGAATGGCATCGCGCCGATGCTGGTGATGCCGTCGACGATCAGCAGCACGTTGTGCTTGGCCGTCACCTTGGCAATGGCTTGCAGCTCGCCGGCGGTGGCGGTGCGGGTCTCACTGTGAACGCGCGTGACGGCCGCAATGCCGCCGGCATTGAGTTCGTTTTCGACCTGCTCGGCCGTGGTGTGCTGGCCGTAGGGCAGCTTGATCTCTTTGACGTCCATACCGAACGTCTTGCCGTAGCTGGCCCAACGCTCGGCGAATTTGCCGTTGGTGACGTTCAGCACCTTGGCGCCGGGGCTGAGGACGCTGGTGTACGCGCTCTCAAAAGCGGCCGTGCCGCTGCCGGTGATGACGTAGACGTTCTCTTTGGTTTTGAAGACGTACTTGAGCAGTTCCTGAAGCTCGCCAAACACCTTGCGGAACTCGGCCGTGCGGTGGTGGTGCACCGGGCGGGCGAGCTGGATCAGGGTTTCTTCCGGCACGGTTGTGGGGCCTGGGGTGAACAGGCGGTATTTCATCAGCATGGTTGGTCCTTGTTTTTTTGTAGGGGCGACATATCTGTCGCCCGATTCTCGTTTCAACGTCCGCGGGCGACATGTATGTCGCCCCTACGAACGCCTCAGGCTTTCGCCCAGGTTTCTTGCAGGAACTTCAAGGCGCGTGCGCCGGTCGTCTGAAGATCAAAACCCCGGCACTCGACGGCGATCAGCTTGTCGTAGCCGCCGCGTTTCAGCACTTTGAAAAACGACGGGTAATCCGACTGGCCGCTCTCGCCGGGAGCGACGCGGCCTTCCTTGTCGGCCACGTGCACGTGGGCGATCGAGGGCATCGCCTTTTCCAGGTTGCTCAGCGGCTCGGCTTCCAGCCACATGTGGTAGCTGTCGACGAGGCACTTGATGTTCGGGTGCTTCAGCCGATCGACGTAGGTCATGGCCTCGCCGACGGTGTTCAGGATGTTGCACTCGCCCTTGTTGAGCGGCTCGATGACGATCGTCACGCCGTGCGCCTGCGCGATCGGGGCCGACATGTTCAGGAAGTCGGTGATCTGATCGACGGCCTTGTTTCGGTCGAAGCCGTCGGGCACGCTGCGCGCCCCGCCGCTGCCGAACACCAACGTGTGCATCTGCACCTGCTGGGCCCGGTGGAGGACGGTGGTCATGTACTGCTTGAGCGCCGCCTTATCGACGGCCGGGCCGACGATGGGGATGTTGCCGGGAACGAGGCTGTTGGCCGTCGGCACCGGAATGGCCGGCGACGGCGGCACGGGCCAGTCGGCCGATTCGCCCTTCAGATAGCCTTGGACGCTTTCTTCCAAGAAATCCCAGCCGGCGGCTTGGGCTTCGAGGGCTCGTGCTGCTTTGGTACATGCGCCGAATTGCATAAAAGCGTCTCCCGGGTCAGAAAATCAGGGCGAGCAGTGTACGGGCGGCAGGCAGAGACGTAAATCGGCGAGGTGCGGCCTCGGGACGCAGGGAAACACTCCCGTCCGTACGATGTCGGAGTTGGAAAACTGAGACGGGTTAGCGGCTTCGCTTGCGAAGACTTCTTTTCGTGCGGTACCGATCGGGCAAGCAAATAAGTCTTCGCAAGCGAAGCCGCTAACCGTCCAGTATGTAAACTGAATTAATCTTCCGTTCGAATCCGCACGCGTTTCGCCCCTTCGACGGGCGTTTCACTGAAGAAAACGACATACCCCCCGCCACCCGCGCCGGTGATCTTGTGGCCCAACGTCGTCGAAGCGTTCCGGGCGATCGTCTCCGCAATATCCGGCGTGACCATCAGCGGGAACATCGCGATCTGGGCATCGTAGCTCTCGGTCATGGCCGCCCCGAACGCCTCGGCATCCTTGGCCAGCAGCGCGACCCACGCCGCCTCCGCCGCTTCGGCCAGGCGCTTCGCGCCGGCCGGCGTCACATTCCTTTCGGCCAGCACTTCGAACGCACCGGGGCGGGCGCTCGTGAAGTGCAGGTACAGCCGATCCTGCAGGAAATCGATCACGTCCGGGTCGTGCATCGTTTCAATGCTCTCCGGCCAATATTGCCCGTTGTAGTTCAGCTTGTTGATGCCAGGATAGACGATGCCGATGGCGTCCTGCGAGCCGGCCACGTCCACCGTGCCAGGCGGGTTTTCGAACGCGAAGATCATGCGGGCCAGCAGTTCGCGATCCTGGGCCGGCAGCTTCGGCCCCCACAGGCTGATGGCGGTGCGGCGCGTGCTGCTGGCCATCCCACTGCGGGTTTCGTATTCCACCTGCGGCTCCAGCGAGCAATTCAGCACCGGGCCAGCCGCGTGCTTGCCCACGAACGGCTGATCCAGCCAGCCACCGGCCAGATCCACGCGATACGGCACCACCTGCACCTGCCGCAGCGCCGTCGTGGATCGAGCCACCAGATCGCCATGCGGCTTCCGCTCGGCCACGCGGTATTCGATGCCGCGGGCCTCGATCGTCTCGCGCTTCAATTGGCTGTCGCCATCGGCATTGACGAAGAAAATGTCCGGCTTGAGCGATTCGACTTCGGGCAGGAAATCCAGCAGTCCACTGCCGGTGGAAATGTGGGCCTCGTGCACGCAGGCGAGCGCCTTGATCAGGTATTGCCGTTCGACTTCGCTATTGACCGGCGGCCGCCCTTTCAGGCCGAGCACAGTGCGGTCCGAGCCGAGGCAGACGTGCAGTTCGCCGAGCCGGGCGGCCTCTTCCATGAACGCCACGTGACCGCTGTGCAGCAAGTCAAAACAGCCCGACACCATCACGCGGCGCGGAGACGAAGGCCCTCGGTCGGTGAGACTCATGCCGCAAATATACCTTACGAACCGGTGGCAGGATCAGGCCCGATAACTGCGGCCGATGGCGTTCTCGAGGCCCAACGCAAAGCGAGCCCGGACAATTGCCCGGGCTCGCTGAGTCTCTCCAATGATTCGCCACTTCTTGCGAAGTTAACGAGGGCGACGGGAATCGAACCCGCAACCTTCGGCTCGACAGGCCGACGCTCTAACCAATTGAGCTACGCCCCCAAATGGGTTCCACACGGGGGAGAGTGAATGTATTCGATCATCGAAAAACGGTCAAGGCCCTTCATCGTGGATGTCCTCCAGCCGCTTCAGCCACCGCTGAATGTCCCGGGGCATCTTCATTTCGAAGTTCATCGGAGCATTCGTAATCGGGTGGGCCAGGCCGAGGCGATACGCGTGCAGGGCCTGCCTTGGGGCCCCGCTGTTATCGATTAGCACTTCGCCGCCGAGCGGGCGGACGTACATCGTTTCGCCGCAAATCCGGTGGCCAATCTCGGCGAGATGGATGCGGATCTGGTGCGTGCGGCCGGTTTCCAGCTTGCACTCGATCAGTGTGTATTCGCCGACCGTCTTCACCGGCTTGATGTGCGTGATGGCCGGCTTGGCGTCATCCCGCGTCTGCCCCTGCGGCAAACTGCCGCGAAGGCCGTCGCCGCGGTCACGGACGAAGTTCGTTTCGATCGTGCGCGGCGAATCGATCTTCCCGTGCACCACCGCCAGATACGCCCGCGTGTGCTTGTGCTTGCTGAAGCCGCGCACTAGTTCCTGTTCGGCCACCGGGCTTAGGGCGAACACCATGAGCCCCGACGTATCACGATCCAGCCGGTGCACGGCCCGCACCTTGATCCGTGCCCGCCCCCGCTGCACCTGCTTGGCCAGCTTCTTGCGCTCCTGCGGCTGCTTCACGCCCGCCCCCGCCCCGCGGCCGGGCATGCGGCTGATGCCGTGCTTGT
>JAQGHK010000240.1 GCA_028288875.1 Phycisphaerales bacterium
AAGTTCGTCTGGTGTCTTGTTGCTTCGATTCTGGTGAAAACGAAAGCCTTCCGACTAGCTGGTCGGAAGGCTTTCGTCATTATCGATAATGACTTATGCCACTCCGGCAGAAGTCCGACAATAATGAACACCTTGATCGTTAGTCGGGCAAATTGTCAATAAACCGTTATCTGAAAGCCTGTTAAGAGGTTCGAATCTTGTCGCATTTCGAGCGCGGCCTACGCCAGCAAAAGCGCTCGCAAGCACGGCCCACCTTGCCCGGTCGCCGTTTTGTAGTGGCGCTCGGTATTCTTTGATCGCCGCTTCACCGGAGCTGAGCGTGTTGCGAAAGCACGACTCGGGGCCCAAAGCGGCCATTGCCGTGTCACCGGTTAAAATTGGCCGCATCGGACGGGCGATGAGGGAGGACAATCGTCGCTTTAGAGCAGAAACCCGAGTGAGAAGCTCCAACGCGGTCCGCGTGCCGCCGACGTTTCGACGTTGGTCTCACGGGACTGGGCGGCGCGAGCAGCGATCATTGAAGCACTCGGTCCACGCGCGATGAAACTCCGGGATCATCAAGGCGGTCCGCTCCACGATCGCGTCATCGATCGCCTCGGGCTTGCCATGCACGAACTGGTTTCGAGACACCTGCAGTGCTTCCAAGTGCTGCCGGACCGCTTGATGCCCCAGTCGATCGAGATCTTGGCCGAACGAAGCCGAGAATAGCAGCCGATGCAGCTTATCGAGGCGCGCCCCGATGAAGTGATATCGCTTCAGGAGGTCCTGTGCGATGGCGGAGGGGAGCTCACCCATGGCCGTCTCGTAGAACCAGCCCATCAACGTTTCGAAGTAGGTCCAAAAAGCAGGACGAGGGCAGCCCGCTCGGAAGACGGCGGCCCGGCAGGCACCCCGCTCGCCGGAACAGGCGTCAAAGGTCGACACCATTCGCGATGAAGCGATTGCAGCAAGACATACTGAGACCAATCGACGGCACCGGCGAATGTCGGCGGGATGACGATCCGTCGCCCGTCGACCTCGTATTCGGTCGGCTTGAGTTTGCGATAGTCCGTACCGCACGCAGGACATGGAGCACGCAGGTCCACCAATGCACGACATGTACCGCACCGAATGCGGTCGCGCCAGGCAGCCCACCACCAGTCCCAGTCTGTCGGTGACAAAGACATCGTCATCTCCATTCGGCACCAATCGACTCGACCTTTTCTAATGAAGAAATGACTCTTGCAACCCTTCTGCCGCCAGACCGATGGCATGAGTGTCACCGTGCTGTCTGGTCGCGGCACGGCTAGCTTGCGATAAGGATGAACTTTTTCGTAAGCGTCGCCTGCGGGCAAACGAGAATGAACACATTGTATTTGTGAGCGAACGCCTCAGCGACGCACTCGTGCTTCGCCCCGTTGCGGTCGGTAAGGACGAGGGGTTGGGGCCTCGACATCCGCCTGCCGCCAACCGGCACCATGCGGCCGATCTCATCATCGGGCGTGAACTCGTCGGCAAGCCGAATTTCGCCAAAGGTGAAGTGGAACTGATTCGACACAACGACGCGGCGAAGCTTGGCGACGAAGCCATCGCCAGACTTGGCGACAGGCGGCTCCAGAACAATGACGGCGCAGGAACGAGCGTTCGTGCTGACGTACCGGCGGATGCTCGAATAGACGGACGCGCCATAACGTTTCGATAGGCGCAGGGGCGTTTTCAGCCCCAGAACATCGTCGCCAGCCGCTTCATCAGTAAAGCTGTCGAGCTGGAAGAGCACCTCGGACGCAAAGGCGTTCGACTCACGCTCGAACAGTTCGCTGACCTCAGGCGCGATGGTCAACTCACAATCTTCAGTGAGCTTGAACATCTCGCGCTGCCAAGGAAGCACGCCATGTCCCAACTCGTGGAGCTTGAGAAACGGCAGCTTGTGAATCGGCACCAGCTTGTCGAGATGCATCGTGCGGGCGGTGACGTCGAGGACGCCCATCACCTTTGATAACGCGCGCTTGAGTGCGCCTCCGACTTTCTTCCGGGCCTTGGCAAGGAACCCCTCGTCGATTTCCTCGTGGGCGTTCACCAAGTGCTTCGCCGCGGCGATCACCTGGTCGACTGGCGTCGGAAAGCATCCCACCGCGCCAGCTTTTTCGAGCGCCTTGCGTGCGTGATCGCGAACCTGGCGCAACTGGTCATCATCAAGGCCTTGGCCATCGGGCTTCACGACTTCCTCCCCTTTTTGGAGCGGAGGAACGCGAGATATTCCAGCAGTGCTTCTTCTTCCTCGTTCGTGAGGTTCTGCTTGGTAAATGTCGCTACGCGACCGTGGCGCTTGAGCCCCGTCTCGTCGTTCGCCGCGGCGGCAATATAGCCCGCCTTCTGCATCAGCGTCTCGTAGGCGACGCCGTACACGCGGGCAAGACAATGCAGGATATTGGGGGACGGCTTGCTGATACGACCATGCTCAAGCTGGCTTAGGTAAGCGTTGGAGACGACGCCGTCGGCGGCTTCCTCCACATTGCGCAGCGACATCCGCTTGGCCGTGCGGACGTTGGCGAGATAGTCGCCCAGGGGTTGACCTTTTGATCCGTCAGCCGCGTTGCAGTCCTTCTCATCAGGCATGGCGTCCAATTCAGCAAGAAAAAGGAGCGCGATCATCTTGCTCTCCCAATTTAAGAATATGTCAGCCGCTAAGTTTTTCAAGCACTGCTGCTTGACTGCTTGATAAACTTAGCAGATGATTTTCGTAACGCATCCGGGCTTTCAGGCACGGCGGGCAGCGGAAAGTTCCGCAGCCAATTTTCTCGGGCATCGTTTTTCGCGGAGACCTTCGCCGGCCCGCGGGAAGGACAGTTATGCAGAAGCTGGAAATCGACAATGTACGTTTCGAATCGGCCGACCCGGTCCTCACTGGGCGGCAAATCCTCACCCTCGCCGGTAAGCAGCCGGTCGAAGAGCACCTCGTTTTCTGCCTCGGCCCCGACCGGCAGCTCGAAGACATCGACCTGGAGGAAACGGTCGATCTGCGTGAGCCGGGTCACAAGATCTTCATCACCTTCCGCAGCGATCGGTCGTTCAACTTCGAGTTGGACGGGCAGCGCCAGCCCTGGGGCAGTGCCAGCATCACCGAGACGCAGCTTCGGTGGCTCGCGGGTGTTCCGGCTGGCTACCGCGTGTGGCAGGAACGCCGCGCCCAAGAAGACCTACTCCTGTCGGATGGTCAGACCGTGCCGCTGGAGCCCAAGGGTGTTGAACGCTTCTACACCGGCAAGGAAGACACCAATGCCGGTGAGCGGTGCCTCGTGTTGCCGGAGTCGGACCAGCGCTTTGTTGACGACCACGATATGGTCGTCGAAGCGGTGGCCGACGGCGAGAGGAAGGGGGTCGTATTCAAGGGCTTCAACACCGGAGGTCGCTTCGATCACGCCACGACGGACGTGCTGCTGATCCTGCCGGCGGGCTATCCGGATGCCTGCCCCGACATGTTCTATTGCTTTCCCTGGATCAAGCTGCAGGGCGCGTCCGGCTGGCCGGAGAAGGCGGATGTCCCGCTCAATTTCGGAGGCAGGCAGTGGCAGCAGTGGAGCCGGCACAACGGCGAATGGCGTGCCGGCGTTGACGGCATCCACACGATGATCCGGCGGATTTCCGCGGCCATGAGGGACACGAAGTGATCCGCCACACCCTCACCATCCAAGAGCGGCACCTTCATGAGCTTCGCAAGGCCGTTTTGCCGGCCAGCGGCCATGAAGGTGTCGCCTACCTGTTGTGCGGCAGGTCGGCGATCGAAACCGATCCGTGGGAGCGCGACGGCGAACTTCGCCTGCTGTCGCGAGAGGTCATCCCGCTTGCGGTGGAGGATGTCATCACCAGTTCCCCCGACCATGTGCGGGCGCGGACGGCAACCTTCACGCGCGTGCTCAAAAGCGCGCGCGACACCGGGATGATCCCCGTCTACGTACACGGACACCCGGGCGGGTACGACCGGTTTTCTTCACAGGATGATTCTGACGAGCCGGCCTTGATCGAGCTCGCCCAAAACCGAAACGGGCTGGAGCAGATGTTGGGCAGTCTGGTGCTTGCCGGTCCGCGTCGGATGTTCGGGCGCGTCTGGCTCAGTAAGAAAAGCCACACTCCGCTCGCCATGATCCGATCGATTGGCGATCGCCTGCTGATCGATTTCGAAGGTCGAGAGATTGCCGGCGATGTCGACGCCCTGGCGCGGCAGGCACTCGCCTTTGGCCCGGCGCTCAACGCGGATATTGCGGCGCTTCGGTTCGGCATCGTCGGGTGCGGTGCCACGGGCAGCGCCGTCGGGCTACTGCTCGCTAGGCTCGGAGCGCAACGCATTTTGGCCGTCGATGACGATACTGCTGAACTCACGAACCTGAACCGCCTCCACGGCGCAACCATTCGCGATATTGGCGACGCGCAGGGGCGTCCCGGACTTGCCAAGACCGACATCCTCAAACGCAGCATGGAAGAAATCGAGCTCGGTGCGCGTGTTGAAACATTCAAGGGCTGGGTGGGCGATCCGGCCTGCCGGAATGCGCTCAAGGCGTGTGACGTGATCTTCGCCTGCACCGACGACCACGATGGTCGAATGCTGTTGAACCGGCTTTCGTATTTCTACCTGATCCCGGTCATCGACATGGGCATTGGCATCGACTTCATCGACGGCTCGCCCCCGCGGGTCACTATGGCCGACGGCCGGGTGACCGTGATCGGCCCCGGCCACCGCTGCCTGCTCTGCCGCGGCGTCGTCGACCCCAAAATCGCCCAGGAAGACGATCTCCTTCGGCGCGATCCAAATGAGTATTACCGGCTCCGTGAGCGCGGCGAACTCTATGTGCGTGGCGGTGGCCGTACCAATCCGGCGGTAGTCACCTTCACAACGCATGTGGCCTGCATGGCTGTGGACGAACTGCTCCATCGCCTCAGCGGCTATCGCTCGGCTGGGTCGGTGCCGCACCGTGTCTACAAGCATCGTCTTCTGGAAGAGAAGCGGCCCGGGCCACGGGAAGGCGCGTGCCGCGTATGTGTAGAACAGCACTATTGGGGACGCGGCGACATGTCGCCGTTCCTTGATCGAACGGGATGACAACGATGCGATCAGCGATTCGATTCATTCTTGTGGCGTGCCGGATCATCCCGCGACCCGATTTTGTCGCGCGGGTGCAGCGAGACCACCCGGCACCGGAGCAACTGAAGCCCGGCAGGCTTGTCGTCGTTCGCGACGGTCCGGTCGAAAAATGGATCTGCTTTCTATGCCCCGGCGGCTGCGGAGAAAAGGTCATGTTGAACCTATCCGCGCGAAAGTCCCCGCGCTGGGGTGTAACCATTGACTGGCTCAATCGGCCGACGGTCGAACCGTCCGTCCTTCAGGTCAACGGCTGTCGGTGCCATTTCTGGATTCGTGGCGGCGAGATCGACTGGTGCCCCGATAGCGGCTGCTGCGGCGACGACCAACCCGTTTGATTGACTGATCAAATGGCAGCACGTTTGAGCTCACGCTACCCCGTATCGGGAATTGTTTACGGTCCATTAGCCTATTCGATCCATTCGAAGCGGCACGAGAGGACAGCGCGGCCATGCGAGTAGATTTGCGCAAGCCGTTTTGCCATCTTGCTTGAAATCTCGCGCTTCGTCAGTTCATCGTAAAGCCTTGCTTGACCAAGAGACACGTTGTGCGCGTGGCAATAGCGGACGAATCGCAGAAATCTCTCCCAGTCGTACGGGTGAAGAACAGTGGTGTTGGCCGCGCGGACGAACGCATCCAGCTTACCCGTTACGCCTGCCGAGATCGGTTTGGCCTTCGTTGTCTTCGGATAATTGATTCTGCAGCGTACTCCGGAGGCCTCGCACGCTGCTTTAACCACTGGTAGATACAGCTTGAACGCGGCTGAGATCTCTGCGCTCGATGGAAAAATCACTTCTGTTCCGTTTCGCACCCATTTGCGAGCACCAGTTGCGAAACAGATTACATTCATCGGATCGGGTAGATCAAAGTCGAAATCGTACGCAACGACGCCAAGTTCTTGGCCCTGAAAACAGTCTCCTCCGTAGTTGGCAACGACTGCGTCAAACTCGCCCCCCGGTTCAGATGGACGCCAAGCGATAGAGCTTTCGAGTTCTCGTCTTAGCGCAGATAAAAACTCGCCAGACTGAGAGACGCGAAGCAATGGATACGGAGATCGTGGTGGTGACCGATGTCGCTTGCGATGTTCATCAAACGGATGCATCGCCGCAGTATAAATCGTTTCGATCGACCTGACCTAAGCCGATATGATGCAATCAATATGGAAGTGGAACCTGAGTTAACAGCGGCCGATTTCGACGCGGCGGATATTATCCTTGGCCGTCTTCGGTCCGAGGCAGTTCCTCAGGAAGGCGTTCGGGAAAATGCCAGGACTCTGTACGCATCTCTGCACGCTCAATACGGACCGGATAAATTTGCACTTCGATTTGGTCTTCGTGCGCCGCGCAATAACTCTGAAGAGTTAGAGGCGCTGTTTTTCACTGGGCAGATCAATGAGGATGAATACAAAAAACGCTTTGGCGCTCACGCCACTCGCCCAGTCGATCGTCCCATGCTTGAGAAGTTCTTTTCAGAGCATGAGGCGGCGCTTGAGAAATATAGCGAAGTGTTAGTCAAGATTGTCGAGATCACGACCGATCAGCACGATCCTTACCCCGCGGACCGCCGGGAGCGTGAAGTCACCACAGCGATAGGGAACCTCCGATCTAAATACGATATGTTTAGCACCGAGCTCATGACTGTCTCGGAGTTCTTGACTCTCGTTCAATCTGATCGACACGAGCCAATAGCATGCGGTGATTTGACCGCAGATTCGGCGCACTGGCTTTCCGCTCTCGCATTTTCACAGACTGAAAAAGCGTGGGAGAGCTGCAAATCTATCGCCCATCGCAGCGCAACCGATGCGAGTTACCTGTATTCCACGACCGCGACAGACCTGTTCTATAAGACTTGGATCGAGCCTAAGAAGCTTCCAAGGCCGAACGATTTGGCATCGCTCATGCGGAGCGAGAGAGTGAAGGCGCTGATGGTGTATGACAAGCGGGCAACGCTGCAAGAGAGCGCATCCAACGTCGCAAAAGCTGTTCAGCCGATTCACTTCGACGACTTTAGCGGTCATCAGTTCGAGCGACTGGTGTTCGCGTTTCTTTTACGGACAGAGAAGTGGCGCACGCTTGAGTGGTATGGTCAATCGGGTAGCGACGGTGGCCGGGACATCTGGGGAGAGCGCGACGACGGCAAAACGGTGTGCACTCTATGCGCTAACTGGAAGGCATTGACTGCCTCGAAAATCATTGATGATTTAAACAAGATCGCTTGCGCGACAAAAGGATCGCCTGACGTTGCGTGGGCCGTATGCGGAGGTTCTGTGTCAGCAGCGACTCGCGATAAGGTAAAAGAGCATGCTAAGAATATTGGGATCGCTGAGTTTCACAT
Organism: Phycisphaerales bacterium; assembly: GCA_028288875.1. Lineage (GTDB taxonomy): Bacteria > Planctomycetota > Phycisphaerae > Tepidisphaerales > Tepidisphaeraceae > RYN-431. The sequence continues at coordinate 7,448 of JAQGHK010000240.1, forward strand.
TTGGTCTGGCCAAGAGTTCGAAGAGCGTCTGCGCCGTGACGCACAGGCTCTGCTGAAGCGTTTCGTCAATGGTGAGGCATTTCCCAGCGAGAATCCTTACTGATCCATCTTGTCGACATGGCAAACTGAATCTGTACAAAATCGCACGGTGCATCGCTCGAAAGCAATGCACCAGCTATCCATCAAGTCAATGAGTTCTTCGAGCGGGATATGGCAACCGCGAATGCAGGTGGGTACCGAGCGTTCGCCTTTAGCAGGGTTGTTCTGGTCTCGATAACTCGACACATGTCGATTTTGTGGCAATTGAACGCTGCGCTGGATTCCTCTTGCGACCTGGCGGAAGCATTCGATGTGCTGCAGGGTCTAATCCCACAGCACGCATAGCTTTCTTCCAGCCTCCGAAATATCGCCGCATGGCATTGTATAGACGCTTGTCATCTTGCGCCAACGCCGCGCAGTGAACGGGCTTTCGCTCCAACAATCGCAATCGTATGGCGGCGATTACCCGATCGTTGTTCCAATGAAGTTTCGGACGTTCTGAGGGCTTTGGAATGCCCGAATGACCTTTGTCGTCGGGGGCTCCGACTGTCCGCGTTTCTTTTCTCGATGCCAGCACCGGGTCAAGCCCGGCCGCAGCAATGGCATCATGCCAACTCCCGAAAAAGCGGTGGCCTGCTTCCAGCAGCGAACGTGGTTCAACCCGGCTCGGGACCAGCGATTCGTTTCGCAGGGCGCGAGTGAGAATAGCCTCAATCACTCGTTCAGAAGTCCAAGGGATAACGCGCTGAAGTTTTCTCGGGTCGACACCTGCTGCCAAGACCGCTTTGTTCCATGAGCCAAAATGACGACGCGCTGCCGTAACAACGTTGTGATATCGCTGGTCCATCTGTTTGGTCGTCAGCGGGCGATTCCGTCGTGCAAAGTGTCGGATCATGACCAGTATCTTGGGAGGAGACCAACGTTCCCAAGTCAGCACATCATGGGGAGTAATCCCTACTGCCTGAATTGCATTCCGCCATGACCCGAAAATTCGCCGTGCAGCGCTATACATTGACTTATCGATCCCGGGCCCACCGACCGTCAATGGCAGGCCCTTGGCCTCGCGTTCCAGCAAATGCCGGATGATACTTTCTCGCGTCCAGAGGCTTCGCATCATCATCCTCGTGCATCTGCAATGATGCCTTCGAACCGTGTGACAATATCGGGATGATGTTGACCAAGGTAATCACGCAGCCGCTGATTGGTTAGAAGTGATCGCGCGTAGATCGCAACACGCAGAAGATCGACCGTGTACTGCTTGTAAAGCTGGGAATAGAAATCATGCTTATGCTCCGCTTCTTCCAGTTTTTTGAGCAGATCGTTTTTTTTTTGAGCAGATTTATCCCACGGATTATGTTTCCGTCCGCGGTTCTCACGTTGGTGCGGTGGCGTCTTTACCACCAGAGTTCGGGCAAATGTCGTGCTGTAGTCCTTGTAACTTTCCATCGCCTGGAGAATCTCCTTCTGGCGACTCGGCTTCACGTGCGTGAACTCGCGAGCACATACGCGATTGATCTTGGCAGTGTCAAATGCGGCTGCTACATCAGGATGAAGTTGCTTTAGCAGTGTCTTTTTCAAACGATGACCGAGGCCCGAGATGCCTAAGGCGGAAGCAATGGTCGCTTG
>JAQGHK010000543.1 GCA_028288875.1 Phycisphaerales bacterium
AGCAGGCCGTCGGAATAGCGCGTCGACACGGTGAATCCGATGCAGAATCCCGCGACGATGCCCAGAACGACACGGCCCGACCGCCACCAGTAAAACAGGGCGGTCATGCCCAGCATGGTGAACGCCAGATCCGGCGCGTGGCTGGATGGGACGAGTGAAAAATGCACCACCGACGGATTGGTCGCCAGCAGTAGGGCCGCCAGCACGCCGCCGATCGATCCGGCGATCACGCGAACGAGCAAGAACATCGCCAGCACCGAGACGACCCCGCAAATCGGGCTCACCCAATACGCGGCCACGGGTGAACCGCCGATGCGAATAGCAATCGCGTTCAGCAGCGGAACGCCGGCCGGATATTTCGGGTGATACGACCCGTCCGCCGCCAGAATCCACATCGGACCGACATACGCGAACGGCGACGACGGCTTGATCGCCGGCGTGCCGTGCTCCGCCATCATCTTCCCGCCAACCAGATACGCGTTCTCATCCACGCCAATATCACCCGGCCCGCGGGCGTTGTATTGATTGATGAACCAGAAGAAGCCGGCCGCGATCGCGATCGCCGCTAGAAACGAGAGCGCGATTGTCCACTACGATTCCCGTGGTCGTGGAAGCACCAGCAGGCGAAGCGGATGCAACGGCGGTGGCGGAACCTCTTCGATAGGTGGGGCGATCGTTTCCATATCCAGAGCAGCTTCTATCGCAATTCATCGATGGCCGCTAAATGAGCGGCCTATCGGTTTCGACCGAAATGCTACCGGCACGGGTCCGAAAAAAAATCTGATCGAAGATGCGGGTAACTTCCCTTTCCGTGCGAAAGTGCCTCCGGCCCGCGCATAAAAACAGCACGAGAGGCTTTCGCCTCTCGTGCCGCTGAACTGGGCGCGTTATCTCCGATCGGGGGAGAAGGGTGGGTTCGTCGGCGGTCGGGCGGGTGTCATCCTCTTAGGAAGAGTAGCCAGACGATCACCAGGATCGGCAAGAGGATTGGCAGGGAGAACGCGTAGATGTATCGAAAGAATCCAGGCGTTTCCGCGCCGGCGTGTTCGGCGATGCTTTTGACCATGAAGTTCGGGCCGTTGCCGATGTAGGTCATCGCGCCGAACAGCACGGCGCCCATGCTGATGCCAATGAGGTAGAGATTCAGCACCTCATCGCCGACAAGGAAACCGACGCGGGTTTCGTTGGCGGTGACGGTGCCTTGGGCGACGCGGTCGCCGTGGTACTGCACCAGGGCGGCGGTGGCGTTTTTCACGGCGGCGGCCTGTTCGGTGGTGAGGCCGTCGGTGTCGCCGGGCAGGACTTCGTGGCCGGGACGTTTGACGATGGCCATGACGCGATTGACGGCTTCGGGGTCGAGCGAGCCCATTTCGGTCTTGAGAAACGTCAGATAGGTCGGCGCATTATCCAGCACGCTGCTCAGGCTGCCGCTGGCGAAATAGTATTGGCCGGGCTTGGTGAGATGGAGCTTTTCAGAGTTGTGGTACAGGTAATTCAGGGCCGGCACCATGGTTAGGAAGATGCCGATGAACAGGTAGGCGACTTCCTTGATCGGTGCGTAATTAAAGTGGTTGCCGCCGTGGATGCGATGGGGCGTCGTCGCCAAACTGCCGAACGCGGCGACGGCCATCAGCAGCTCGCGCCATGGGCCTTCGAAGCCGAAGTGGCGGCGGGTGAAGTCGTTGAAGCTGCCGTGCAGCAGGATGCCGACGATGATGAGTGCGACGAACAGCAGGTTGGTCGCGCCGTACAGGCTGACGCCGGGGCCGAAGTCGTCGCCGTCATATTTCTCGCGCACTTCGCCGGCATAAGTACGGGCGTCCAAAACGAAGAACACGATCAGCAGTAGTCCGTTGACCAATGCCCAGACTGGCCAGCAGTGTTCGAACACCCAGAAAAACGGCACGCCCATCAGGTAGCCGAGGAACAGCGGCGGATCACCGATGGGCGTGAGGCTGCCGCCGGCATTGCTGACGATGAAGATGAAGAACACGACATGGAATGGCCGCAGGTGGCCTTTGTTCATGCGGAGGAAAGGACGGATCAGCAGCATCGACGCGCCGGTCGTGCCGAACACGTTCGCCAGGATCGCGCCGATCAACAGCAGCACCACGTTCGCCATCGGGGTGGCGCGGGCGCGTACGCGGATCAGGATGCCGCCGCTGACGATGAACAGGCTGCCGAGCAGGAAAATGAAGCTGATGTACTCCGCCACGCTCCGGCCGATGTTGCCGGCGCCGTTTTCCACCGCGGCCAGGTAATAAATCGCGACCACCAATCCGAGACCGATCGCCACCTTGTTGTAGTGGTGCTCCCAGAAATGTTTAGCAATGAACGGCATCGTCGCGATGCACGCCAGCAGCAGGACGAACGGCAACACCCACGGCGCGGCCACGCGGGCGTCTTCTACGCTGTGCGTCGTGTGCTCCAGCCAGAAGCCCAAGCAGGCAACGACGACGGCAATGACAAACCCGACGATCACCTGCACGCGCGTCGGCGGGGGGGCGGCGGCCTCGGGCATTTCATAGCCCGGGATGTGTGCCTCGGGATGGGTCAGGTGCACCAGCGGGTGGACCACCGGATCGGAGGCAACGTCATTCATTGGAAAAGCTCACAAGCAGGCGGGCGTTAGTCTTCGATCAGCGGTTGGAGCAACAACTGGTCGCCGCGCAGGTCTTTTTTCATTCGTGCCGCCTGCCTCGCGCCGAAAATCGCAGCCGCCTCCATCACCAGAAGCGGTGTGACTAAGGCGCGCGGACTCAAGTGCCCAACAAACACGAACAAGAGGCACGCAACGAGGATGAACGCTTGGATCGGAACAAACGTGCGGCGGTATTGGGACCAATACATCGACTGTCTCCGTGAACTATCTTAACGCCTGTCTTCATTCGCCGTCGAATCGATGGCCGTTGAAACAGGGAAAGCGGCACGGGGAACTTTCGTTTCCCGTGCCGCGTTTGCGCGGCGCGTTATCTCCAGTCGCGCCGGCATCAATCACTTCATCGCGGCAGCGACGTCCGAATCAGAAATCTGATCGGCATACGTGTGGGTCATGAAGCTCGGGTAGCCGGCCACGCCGGTTTCCTCGAGATCCAAGCCCGCGATTTCGACCTTGGCACTCACGCGCTTAGGCGTGATGAAGCCGAGGACGACGAACACAATGCCGCCGATGATCACGTTCCACGCCGTGCAGGCGACCACGCCGATGGCCTGGGCCCAGAACTGGCCCATGTCGCCGTACAGCAGTCCAGTGACGCCACGGGTGGCGACGGCCTGATCGACTGGCATCGCGCCGCCGACGGCATAAGCCATGTAGCCCACGCCGTTCCAGCCGGCGCCATAGGTGCCGTCGGCGAAGATGCCGACGCACAGCACGCCGAACGCGCCACAGACGCCGTGGACGCTGATGGCGCCGACGGGATCGTCGACCTTGGCGACATTTTCAAAGAACCAGACGGCGCCGTAGCAGAGGCCGCCCGCGATCGCACCGATGGTGAACGCGGCCCACGGGGCCACGAACGCACACGGGGCGGTAATGGCAACCAAGCCTGCCAGCATGCCGTTGCACGCCATCGTGGGGTCGAACTTATTGGTGAGGAACAGACCCACGAGCGAGATGACCATCACGCCGCCGGTGCCGGCGATCATCGTGTTCACCGCTGTGACGCCGATGCGGCCGTCAGTGCCAGCCAGTGAGCTGCCGGCGTTGAAGCCGAACCAGCCGAAGGCCAGGATGAAGGTGCCCAGCAGAACCATCGGCACGTGGTGGCCGGGGATCGCCTGAGCTTTGCCGTTCTTGAACTTGCCGATACGTGGCCCAAGGATGATCGACGTCACCAGTGCCAGCGCACCGCCCTGCAAGTGCACGACGGAACTACCGGCGTAATCGACGAAGCCGTGGCCGAGGCCCTTCAGCACACCGAGCTGCGCCAGCCAACCGCCGCCCCACACCCAGCAGCCGTAGATCGGATAGATGAACATGCCGATGGCGAGCGAGAACAGGATGAAGTGCTTGCTGGCCCAACGTTCAGCCAGTGCCCCCGTCGGAATGGTGGCCGTGGTGTCCATGAACACCATCATGAACAGGAACAGCACCATGGCCGCACCGTCATAGGCATGCTTGCCCAGGAAGATGAAGCCAGGGTCATTCCCGAAGATGCCCCATTCGCCGATCTTGAACATGTGATCGGTGCCGATGCTGTTCAGCATGCCGCCGAACGGACCGGGCGCGCCGACCGCGGTCGCGTTAGCGCCCGACGACAGGAACATGAAGCCGCAGACGAAGAAGCCGAACATGCCCAGCGGATAAACCATGAAGTTCATCCACATGGTGTGGGCGGCGTTCTTGGCCCGGCAGAGGCCGGTTTCAACGAGGGCGAAGCCCGCCTGCATGAACATGACCAGGAAGCCGGCCACGAGCACCCAGACGAAGTTGATCGAGTAGAACGCCTTGGCGATATTCTTGGCGTTTTCGGCCGGGGTCGGCACGTCGCCGGCGTAAGGCTTCCAGCTCTTCAGGCCGCCAGAGCCATCGTCTTCACCCACGCCGGTCGCCCAGCCGGACAGATAGCTATTGGGCGTGAAAAGGGTTTCGGTGGGACCGCCGTTGTAGCCTTGAGGATCAGGCAGAGCCGCAGGCGGGGCAGCCGGTTGCGTCGTCTGGGCCTGAGCACGAGACGTTCCGAAGGCTAAACCGAACAGAATCAGCGAGAGAACAAGAGCCGACCGACAGCGAGGTCGGAATGCACCAAGAGACATAGCACCACCTTCCAGACACACGCGGATTTTCCGCGAGGTCTTAGAGCCAGAACGGCAAGAGAAGAGGATTAGGAGAGTTGCCGTTCCGGGTCAGTTCAAGAGGCGGTTGGTGCCGGGACTGTAGCGAGTACGTTCTAAAAACAAAGGCAAATTCTAACCCCAAAACATGCCATTTTTTCGCATGGGCCATGAACCTAGTGATGCATAAGAAATTGACCTATCGAAATCATAATTTTTACTAGGTTTTTTCCTGATTTTGCCCGAATATGATGAGGCTCGCTGGCTTTCGGAAAAGGCGGTCTTATCGACGTCGGCCGTTCCATACGCGCTCATGGAGGTCGCTCCCCCTAATTGACAGTCAGGAAAGTGAGAGCGATAAGGACGGCTATTGCCGGATTCGTTCTTAATGCGTTTGGCCATTGAAATTGGGCCGCCCGGAGGGTGGCCGTCGCTGCCGCTACTGCGCCACGGGCGATGTCGGCGGGATCGCGGGGAGCATCGTCGCCCGATTCTCTGTGAGCCGGTCGCACGGCGGTTGCTTCACGAGGCCATCGACAATTGTCGTCGATCGCGTCCGTTCGAACTGTCGGCCGTCGTGATCCTGCCGGATCATCTCCACGCCATCTGGCAATTGCCCCACGGTGATGCCGATGTCTCGACGCGGCGGTCGCAGATCAAATCCGAATTCACCCGCGGCTGGCTGGCCTCCGGCGGTGCGGAGATCGGGGTCAGTGAGTCACGCCGCCAGAACCGCCGTCGCGGCGTCTGGCAGCGGCGGTTCTGGGAACATTGCCTGACCGATCAGTACGATTTCAATCGCCATCTCGATTACATCCATTACAACCCGGTGAAACACGGCGACGTCGCCTGCCCGCATGCGTGGGAGTGCAGCAGTTTTCACCGATGGGCCGCCGCCGATTATTACGACCGCGCGTGGTGTTGCACCTGCACGGCCAATCCCACCCGTCCGCCCGATTTCAAGTGGGCCGCGCCCGAGTAGTGTCCGCCAAGGCGGACCCTACGCGGTCTCATCAGGATGTTGAATGCCGCTTGAGTTCGGCATTTAATGTATCCCAGCACATCGCCATCTGGCGACGGATTTTCACGCTACCCGTAACACGAAAAGCATGTTTGGCATACCTGATAAAATTACGCCGTCCGAGGTGGCTGTATCGTTCGAAAAGCTGGCGTTTTTTGATTACCATCGGAACGTTTTTGACATCGGCGAATTTCTGCGCTCGGTGTTTCTCTCGAAGAACGGCCTTTTTCATTCGTCGCAAAAATCGTCGAAGTGTGTGATGCCTAATAAAAACGTTGCTTCCATCGAACGTAAAACCCAGATAGTGGATCGGTTTTGAAAGCTTGAAACTCCCATTCGGCATGGGCATGCATTTGGAGATCAAGCTTTTGCTAGGTCCATCATGTAACGAAAGCTGTCTGCTGCTGACGAGCTTTTTAAGCAACTCGCCGGCCTCGGTTGCTTTCTCAGCAGTTGGTACGACAACGAGGATGTCATCGCTGTATCTGCGATAGAATCCGTCAGCTGCCGCACAGTACGCATTCATCTCGCGATCAACGTCAAGCATATAAATGATTGACAGTAGGCCGCTCATTGCCGAGCCCTGAGGGACGCCATGGCCACGCCTATGAACTTTGATCAAATCGCAGTCTCTGACCTTGGACCGGAAATCGCTTGCATCACAGAATGAACCATGCCACTTTTTGAGTTGCTTCTTTGTTATTCCGAATTTCGCTAAAACGTCTTCTCGGTTCACGAATGAGTATTCGGTTACCGCCCGAAATACAGCATATTGGTCGGGTGGTAGCCGGTTTACGCCGAGAGTTGCGCACCACGCGTTTTTAAGTAGCCGGTGATCGAGAGCCTCAAAAAAATCTCGAACATCAAAGGCAAGTACAACGCAGTTTCTCATTGCCTTGATGTGTTTAAATGATTCGTGTGCAAAATCGACGTTCGATCGAGATGGTGTGAATCTTCGATACGCGATAACTGAGTCATTCAGACCAGTGACTTGAATCTTCGCCTCGTATAGAGGCGTCAAAAGATTAGTATAATGTCGAAACACGCAACTGTCGACGTGCGACGCATATGATATCGGTCGTGCCTTCGGCAGAAATCTGCCCTTGCCGTCGACGTCCATCTTGAACTTAAAAGCGGTCCGTTCGAAATGTAGGAAGGGAAAGAAGGCGTGCCTGGCAACGAGCAGTGGGTTTTCAATCCGGCTGCGAATTAGCTCGGGATCTCTTACCGCGATGTCGAAGTGGATATATCGACTTGGCCGAAACCACTCAGGCCAGTGACGTGGCGGCGATGATCTTCGGGGTATCACGGTGATAACGGAGCAGACCCCGGGGAGCTATACGGATTTGCGGCATCCTGAGCTCCCCGGGGTATAGCCCAACTCCGTAGCGGAATCGCAAGCGAGACGCTACTTCGTCATTCCAACTTGCGTTGGCCGCAAAGCAAATTGCTACGCTAGAGATGTCATGAAGAACACGAACACCTGGACGCACATCGTGACCAAGGTCATGATCCGAATCGTCATTGCCGTCGTAATCGGCGGTGCCGAATTGTACGTTGACAAGGCGATTGACAATCTCTGACCCTCCGCCCAACATCAGCGAAAGCACACATAGCGTAATCATGCGCTCGCTCGATGCAACTAAAAATATGTTGTAGAGGATTCGCCCGTATCCGAACCAGCAGCGAAAGCTGGCAGTTCCCACCTATGGAATGAGCGGCGTGTCTGACGCGCTCGGTGCTTCCGAAGACTCCGCTGCTTCCGTAGTCCCGTCCGTCGCTCCCCCCTTCGGCTTCACTTCCGTCGCCACATGGTCGTAGACGGTTTGCAGGAAGCCCATGAAGGAGAAGCCCTTGCTGCGGAAATGCGCAGGGCCGAGGCGTTCGAGGACGCTGGGGCGGTCGGCGAGGGCGAGGGCGTCGAGGGCGTGGAGGTCGGCGGTGGATTCGTAGAACTTGGGGGCCTCGGCGTCGTCGGCGTTGGCGGCGGCTTCGTTGGCGCTCTGGCGCTCCATCGCGGCGACGAACTCGTCGGCGTATTCATCGACGTCTTCGTCCAGGCCGGGCGGCAGGTCGGCGGCGGTGTTCGCGCCGGACAGGGCGGCGGCGTCTTCGGCGTCGATCGCGGCGTCGGCGGCGCGCAGGGCCTCGATGTCCAGATCGCTATTATCGCCCAAGGCCTCCGTGAGGTCATCGTCGGCGACGTGATCGTCGTCGATCTCGCGATTGTTCGTGGGGCGGCTGTCGCCGGTGCGGTCCTCGCTTGGGCGGTCTTCGATTGAACCATCGTCGATGGGATTGGCGTCGTCGATCATGTCGCTTCCTCCACCGCTTCATTGCTGAGTGCGAGATACTTCTTCAGGTCGTCGGTGCTGAGATTCGTCAGCCACTGATCGCCGCTGGTGACGATGTTCTCGGCCAGTTGGGTTTTGTCGGCCAGGAGCTTGTCGATGCGTTCTTCGACGGTGCCGATGCTGACGAATTTGTGAACCTGCACGATGCGCGTCTGGCCGATGCGGTGCGCGCGGTCGGTGGCCTGGGCTTCGACGGCGGGGTTCCACCAGCGGTCGTAATGGAACACGTGGTTCGCGGCGGTCAGGTTCAGACCCAGGCCGCCCGCGCGAAGGCTGAGGATGAAGATGCGGTGCTTCGTGCCAGGGCGTTGGAATTCCTGGATCATCGTGTCGCGATCTTTGATCGGCACGCCGCCGTGCAGGAACAGCGGCTCCTGATTCAGTCGGGTGCGGATGAGCTTTTCCAGCAGATGGCCCATCTCGCGGTATTGGGTGAAGACCAGTGCGGCTTCGCCTTCTTCGAGCACTTCGTCCAGCATGTCGACGATGCGTTCGGACTTGCCGGAACGGTTGTCGATGGACTTGTCGTCGGGCGTGAGCAGGGCGGGGTGATCGCAGACCTGCTTGAGGCGTGTCAGCCCGGCCAGGATCAGGCCGCGGCGGCGGATGCCGCTGGCGTTTTCCACGCTGGTGAGCATGTCGGCGGTGATGCGTTCGTACATCGCCGCCTGCTCGGGCGTGAGGCTGGTGAAGACACGCATCTCCATCTTGCTCGGCAGATTGACGGCCACTTCCGGGTCCTGCTTGGTGCGACGCAGGACGAAGGGGCGAATGAGTTCGCGAAGCAATTGGCCGCGCTTCGGGTCGGCCATGCGCTCGACGGGGATGACGAAGCGCTCGCGGAACTGCGCGGCCGTGCCGAGCAGGCCGGGGTTGAGCACTTCCATGATCGACCAGAGCTCGGACAGATGGTTTTCGATCGGCGTACCCGTCAGGGCCACGCGGCGGCCGGCCGTGAGCGAACGGATGGCGGCGCTGGCGGCGCTGTTGGCGTTTTTCACCTTCTGCGCTTCGTCCATCGCGATACGGTGCCAGCGGACTTTGCGAAGGTCGGCCTGGTCGCGGTGGGCGAGGGCGTAGCCGGTGAGGATGACGTCAAATTTGACGGCCTCTTCGGCGAAGGCGTCGCCATGCGTGCGCTCCGGGCCGTGATGCGAAAGGACGCGCAGGCTGGGGGCGAAGCGCTCGAGTTCGCGTTTCCAGTTGCCGATGACCGAGGCCGGGGCGAAAAGCAATGTCGGCCCGGCGGGCGGGCGTAGGCCGTTGCCGTTTTGTTCATCGGCGGGCAGGCGTTCCTGGAGCAGCAGGCTGATGAACTGAATCGTTTTACCGAGACCCATGTCGTCGGCTAGGCAGGCACCCAGGCCTAGGCGATCGAGGTACGCCATCCACTGCAGGCCGCGAAGCTGGTACGGCCGCAATTCGCCGAGGAAGTTCGGCGGCTGGGGCATTTCCTTCAGCATCGCGTCCGGCGACTGGCTGAGGAGCTGATCGATCCAGTCGCTGCCGCTCAGGCCGCTGACGGGCACGCCCGCATCGCCGGCCAAGCCGTAGGCGACGCGGAAGGCTTCGCCGAGGGTGAGCTTGCCGGTCTGATTCTTTTCGATCGCGGCCATCGCCTTTTTGGCAGCTTCCAGATCGATCTGAATCCAGCGATCGCGGAAGCGGACCAGCGGCGACTGCTGACTGACGAGTTGTTCGAATTCGGCGGGCGTGAGCGCCTGCTGGCCGATGGCGACGCGCCAATCGAAGCGCACGAGCGAGTCGAGACCGACGCGACCACCGGCGGCGAGCGCGTGGCCGTTGTGCGGGCCGTCAGGGCCGACGCCGTCGAGCACTTCGTCATCCGGTTCGACGGGCGTGAGCGAGAGGCGAAG
>JAQGHK010000274.1 GCA_028288875.1 Phycisphaerales bacterium
CGGCGTTCGTCTTCACGATCCCATTCAGCGGCCCGCTGATCGGCGAGTTCGCCGTCGAGCTCGTGGAAGAGTTTTTTAAAGCCGTCAGCAACGCGGCCAAGATGAACCTGCACATCGACGTCCCCTACGGCAGCAACAATCACCACATGGCCGAGGCGACGTTCAAAGCCTTCGCCCGCGCGTTGCGGCAGGCGTTGACGGTCGATCCACGCGCCGCGGACCTCGTGCCCAGTACTAAAGGTACGCTCGTCGACTGATTCAACCATTCGGCGTGGCGGCTTAAGCCGACACGCATAGCACCGCCGCGCCTACCATCGATTCACTATGCAATACCGCACCCTTGGCAAAACGGGCTACAGCGTCTCGACGATCTCCTTCGGCGCCTGGGCCATCGGCGGGGCGTGGGGTTCGGTTGATGATGACGCGTCGCTGGCGGCCCTGCGCAAGTTCGTCGAGCTTGGCGGCAATTTCATCGACACCGCCGACGTTTACGGCGATGGCAGAAGCGAGCGGCTGATCTCGACGGTGCTGAAGGAACACCCGGGCCGGATCAAGGTCGCCACCAAGGCCGGCCGCCGGCTTAGTCCGCATACGGCCGATCAGTACACGGCCAAGAACATCGAAGCGCACATCGATCGTTCGCTGAAGAACCTCGATGTCGAATCGCTGGACCTGGTTCAACTCCACTGCCCGCCGACGCCGGTGTATGAAAACGCAGCCTTGTTCGACGGCCTGCGCGAGATTCAGCAGAAGGGGAAAGTGCGGCACTGGGGTGTGAGTGTCGAAACGATCGCCGAGGCGACGCGGGCCATTCAGTACGACAACGTCTGCACCGTGCAGATCATCTTCAACATCTTCCGCCAGCGCCCGGCCGATGAGTTCTTCGCCGCGGCGAAGAAGGCGAACGTCGGCATCCTCGCCCGCGTGCCGCTGGCCAGCGGATTGCTCACCGGCAAGTTCAAGCCCGGCACCCAGTTCGCCGCCGACGACCACCGCAACTTCAACAGCGTGGGCCAGCAGTTCGACGCCGGCGAAACCTTCAGCGGCCTCGGCGATCATCTCGATGATGCTTACGCCGCCGTCGATGAACTGAAAGAGATCGTGCCAGCGGGCCAGACGCTGACACAGTTCGCGCTGCGATGGATTCTGATGCACGACGCCATCACCTGCGCGATCCCGGGCGCCAGAAATCCCGAGCAGGCGGCCGGCAATGTGGCTGCCGCTGATCTGCCGGCGCTGACGGCCGATCAGATGAAAGCCGTTCGTGCGATTTATGACGCGCGCATCGCCCCGCATGTCGCGTCGCGCTGGTAAGCGCCAAGGCTATGCGTCGGGCTCACCGGACAGCGGCTTCGTCAGCGTTGTCGTGAGTCGGCGGCGGACGCCCGTCTGCTTCTTCCCGATCTTGCCTTCAAGGCCGCGGATGTAATTCGAGATCAGATGATCGGTGACGCCTTCGAGAAAGCTTTTCCCGCGCGTCGCGATCGCCCGTTGCACCGCGTGCGCGTGCCACGGGGCGATGTCGGCATCAGTGCAGATGTGTCCGTCGCGATCGATGTAAACGAACGTGTTCACATGGCCATAGCAGGGCACGCGGTCTGCCAACTCCTTGAGCCGGCCAAGGATCTTTTCATTCGTGAACCGCGGCTTGGCCGGCAGCATGCGCCGAACCGACGCTAGCGGCATTTCGGGCACGAAATCCAGCCGATTGACGATGCGATATGTGGGCAGGGCATAGCCGGCGCAGAAAGCCGGATCGCCCACGCGCGGCGCGCCATACGTGTACGTCGCCACCGGCGGTCGGCCGGCTTTGGCGAGACGGCAGGCGGTCAGCACGGCCAGCGCTCCTCCCATCGAATGCCCGGTGAGAAAAAGCGGTTTGTCCTTCACTTGGTCGAGGATCGATTCGAGTCGGCCCCAAGATCGGTTGAGCGCTGAGCTGAACCCATGATGGACGCGTCCTTCATATTCCTGACGGGCCACCAGTTTGACGACGACGTCGGTCAGCCAGTTCGGCAGGGTGACCGGATCGGTGCCGCGGAAGGCCAGCACGGCATGCGTATCGCAGACGCCAAGAAAGCCTCGCGTGCGAGTGATCTTGTTGCGAAATGCGATGGCCTGCAGCCCCAGCCGCTCTTTCGCTTCGGCGACGGGGCCGCGCAGGTAAGCGATATCGGAGGCGTGCGCTAGATACAGCGCGTTGGGGATACTGAACGAAGAATCTTCCGGCTCAAAGCGAATCGCCACGCGGCTATTGCACCAGCGGGGGGCGATCGGATCAATACCGTTTGCCCTAGAACTAGCCCACCAATCGTCGGATCGCGTTATCGACCCACGGTGCGATTGTGCCCCCGAGCGAGTAGACCCAGAGGGCACAGATGATCCCGGTGAAGACGTCCATCGTGTAGTGCGCCCGCAGGATCAGAACGGTCGTCGCCTCGAAGAATGCGATCGCGAGGCCGAGCGCTAACCCCCACGGCCCCCAATGGCCCGCCAGTGTCGCCGCGCCATAGACGGCGATGGCCGTGTGGCCGGAGAAGAAGAGGTCGTT
>JAQGHK010000280.1 GCA_028288875.1 Phycisphaerales bacterium
TTCGCCTTACACGATTTCAACAGACGCCGCGTTTGACACGCTGACCGTCGGTAGCACCGACATCGGTGAAATCAACCAAACCGGGGGGGCGGTCTTTGCTAATCTCGGCCCCACCTTGGGCACCACCGCGACAGGGAACGGCACTTATCAACTCAGTGCCGGCTCGCTGAATACCAACCTAGGCATGACCATCGGCGCTGCGGGGACAGGCACGTTCATCCTGGCCGGCGGCAGCTTGAATACGCAATACAACCCCATGAAGATTGCGTGGGCGGCAGGCAGCAGCGGCACGCTGATCCTCCGCGGGGGCAGGCTAACGACTGAGTCCATTGTCGGCGGCGCGGGCACCAGCATCGTCATCGCCGACGGGGCGACCATCGAGGAAATTGCCGGCCAGCAGAAGCTGTTCACGGGGCTGACCGCCGTGCGACTTTCCGGCGGCGGTCTGACAATCGAAACCAGCGCGTTCGATCCGTATATCGGCCAAGTTCTTTCACACGACCCCGCCTTGGGTGCCGCCGCCGATGGTGGGCTGACGATGACGCATCACAATGCCAGCGTCGGCTCGCTCACGCTAGCGGCGGCTAACACCTATACCGGGCCGACGACGCTGGCTGGCGGATACCTTCACGTCGCCAACAACAACGCCCTCGGCGTCGGGGGGGCGATTCGCTTTACGGGGGGTACGCTGGTCTACAACAGCGGTTTCACGCCCGATTTTTCCTCGCGTTTTTCCGCTGAAGCCAACCAGTCGATCAACATCGACACGAACTATCAAACCATTACCTTCGCGGGCAACATTGGCGGCGTCGGCACGAGCCTGAATAAGCTCAACTACGGCACTCTGATTCTAAAAGGCGTCAACACGTATACCGGGGGAACGACCGTCGCGCACGACAGCACGCTTGTTGCGGCCAAGGCGGCATCGCTGCCGGGGTATGATCAGCCCGGGAAGGTGGTGCTCAATGCTTACGCCACGCTGGCTTTGGCAGCCGGCGGCTGGTCCGGGTCGGAAGTGACGGCGCTTTCAGATAGCCTAACGCTCGCGACAGGCGCGACCCTGGCGCTGGATGTCGCCTCCGGCGTAAGTAGCAGCATCGGCAATCTCGGTGGGGTGACCCGATACACGAAGACCGGGTCCGGCATGCTGACGCTCACCGACACCAACACCTTTACCGGCGGCATCAATATCTCGACCGGCATAGTGTCGGCCACCAGTCCCGCCGCGTTGCCGGGCTACAACGTGCCGGGCCGCGTCAACGTAAACAACTCCAGCACGTTGGCTGTTCGCGTCGGCGGCTTGGGCGAATGGACAGACGCCGACATCGCGACCCTTCGTGCCAGCGCGTTTTTCTCGACCGCGGGCTACTTTGGAATCGACACGACCGACGCACCGTCAGGTTACACGCTGACCGCACCAATCAAAGGCCCGAGCGGCCTGAGCAAGGTCGGGCCAAACACGCTGAAGGTGAACACGGCGCTGACGTACACGGGGTTGACTGCGGTCACCGGTGGCACGCTGGCCGTCCAGAGCGGCGGTCAATTGGGCGGCGGCACCGTCACCATTGGCCGCGGCGCGGCGCTCGCGGTGTCGGGATCGGGCAACATCGCCCTGGCACCGAATGCGAATCTCGTTCTCAACGGTACCGGCAATCCGTTTGCGACTTGCACCGTCGCCGATAGTGCTGCCGTGACAGCCGCGAATGTTTTTGTCGGCGGCGACGGCAGTTTCGGCAGCGGAGGCGCGGGCGATCTGGTGCAGACCGGCGGCAGCATCACCGCGACCGCCGCGCTGATTGTTGGCAACGGTTTCAGTGGCAACGGGACTTACACGCTCAGCGGCGGCAGCCTTTCGGCCCAGTCGATGATCGTCGCCAACGGCGGTTACGCCACGGTCAGCCAGGGCGGCGGGGCCGTCACCCTTACCGGAGCCCTTACGGTCGGTACGATTCAGGCCGGTACATTCGGCAGCGGCGGCCTGGGCGGGTATGTGCAGAGTGGAGGAAGTGTCCGCGCCGGTACAGGCCTAGCCATCGGTGCCGGCGTGAACTCCAGCGGCACTTACCAATTGCTCGGCGGAACGCTCAGCGTGCCTAAGATCAGCCAGCCGGCCGGGACGTCGGCGACCGGATACTTTTTTTTCAATGGCGGCACGCTCAAGCCCACCGCATCGACCGCCACGTTCATGACGGGTCTCAGCTACGCCCATATTGGGGCCGGCGGGGCGATGATCGACACCAGCGGGTTTAATGTGACGATCAGCCAGCTGTTACTTCAATACAATCCCGGCACCGCCGATGGTGGGTTGACCAAGCTTGGCGTGGGGCAGTTGACGCTCACCGGAAGTAACACTTACGCCGGCGCAACCGTGATTCGCGGCGGAGCCATCATCGCCAATGCCGCCGCGACCGCGCCGATTTTGAGCGGTAGTGGCGGCCTGGATCTTGCATCGCCCTGGACGGGAATCGTTTTCGATTACACCGGCGGCTCGAGTCCTTTGGCGACAATCCTTCCGATTCTACAGGCCGGCTACGGCGAGCCAGTGCGGTTCGCCGAAGGTCAGATCCGATCCAGTGCCGCCGGCGGCGGCCTTGGGATCGGCTATCGCGACAATGGCGTGAATGCCGTCACGCTTCTTGCGACGTTGTACGGAGATGCCGACTTGGATGGGAAGGTTGATTTCAACGACTTCCTCGCCCTGCAAAACGGATTCAACCAACCCGGCGCGTTCAGCGACGGGGACTTCAACTACGATGGCCTGGTCGATTTCAACGATTTTCTCGCCCTGCAAAATAACTTCGGCCAGAGCGTAAACGGCGTGTCGGCGACGATCACCCGCCAAGAAGTAGCGGCGATGACGGCTTTCGCCAGTGCGGTGCCGGAACCGGGGTCATTTGCCAGTCTGGCCCTCGCTGGATTGACGTTGCTTCGCCGCCGTCGCGCGCTTGCGTGAATGTGACGGGACCATCGCTGGCGATCAACTTTCCGATGATTACAGAACGGGACCAGCCGGCGCATAAAAAGGCCGCGGGTGTTAGCCCGCGGCCCATTTTGATTGGGTGCGTTGGTTACCGCACGCCGGCAGTGCCGGTTTCGATCGGGCTGCTCACGTAGTCACGTGGATCGGTCACATAACCCGTAAGCGCGCTTGCCGCGACCGTCAGCGGGCTCGCCAGGTACACGCCGGCCTTCTTGTCGCCCATGCGACCGGGGAAGTTGCGGTTGGTGGTGCTGATGCAGTTGATCGGGCTGTTCAGGCGGCCGAAGGTGTCGATCGGGCCGCCTAGGCATGCGCCGCAGCCGCTGGGGCCGAGGATGCAGCCGGCGTCGGCGAGGACGTCTTCGATGCTCTTCTCGTTCGCATCTTTGAGCTGGCCACGCAGGTTCAGCTGCTTCATGTCCTTGTGGACTTCGGTGCTACCGGGGACGACGTAGGTCGGGATTTTGACCTGGTTTCCCTTGAGGATGTTGGCCGCGAAGATCATGTCCGTGATCTTGCCGCCGGTGCAACTGCCGATGTAGGCGCGATCGAGTTTGACGTCACGGCAGTTGTGGGCCGTGTCCTTGTTATCCGGCGAGTGGGGTTTGGCGACCATGGGTTCCATGGTGCTCAGATCCCATTCGTGCTCGCTGAAGTACTTGGCGTCCTTCGGCTCGACGGGCACTTCCCAGTTCGGGCGATTGCTGCGGGCGCGGACGTAAGCGAGCGTCTTTTCATCGACGTCGCAGATGCCGTTCTTGCCGCCGGCCTCGATGGCCATGTTCGTGAGGGTCATTCGGTCTTCTAGGGTCAGGCTGCTGATGCCCTGGCCGCCGAAGTACATGCTGCGGTAGGTCGCGCCGTCGACGCCGATCTCGCCGATGACGGCCAGGATCAGGTCCTTAGCAGTCAGGTAGGGCGGGATCTGGCCGTGGAAGAGGAACTTCATCGTGCTCGGCACTTTGAGCCAGGTCTTGCCGGTGCCAAGGGTGAAAGCGGCGTCGGTGTTACCGACACCCGTCGCGAACATGCCGAACGCGCCGGCGGTGCAGGTGTGGCTGTCGGTGCCCAGCATGATCTCGCCGGGACGAACGTGGCCTTCTTCGGGCAGCGCCTTGTGGCAGACGCCTTTGTAGCTCGTCTTAGTCGGGTCACGGTACGGATTCGGCATCCCGTGATTCATCGTGATGAAGTCCGGGTCGTAGTAGTACTTCAGGCCCTGTTCGCTGACGAAGTCGCGCAACGTTTGGATGTTGCGATGGCACTTATCGTCGGCGGTGAAGATGTAGTGATCGGGGATGATCACGACGCGATCGCCGTCCCACACTTTGGCCTGTCGGCCGAATTCCTTGTGAAAAATACCGATGGTGCCGGGGCCGCAGACGTCGTGGGTCATAAGCACGTCGACATCGACCCAGACGTTTTCGCCCGGTTCAACGCGCTCGCGGCCAGAGTGCTTGGCCAAAATCTGCTCGGTCATCGTCATGCCAGCCATCGGAAATCTGCTCCTGTGGGAACCTGTGGGTTGAGCGGAAAGTATAGGGCGCTGCGGGACTTCTGGCTACCCTGTGCGGACGGCGGGGCGGTTTGGGCGGTGCCATCGGTTATCCGGGAGGCGAATGCGGGCTTTGAGGGGGATATGGTGGGTTATTGCAGTCTGCGTGCTGGCGGCAGGCTCGTTCGTCGCGGGCGGAAGGATGTGGGCATCGTGGCAGGACGTGCACGCCTATGCCGGGGTGGACCTGTCGAACCGCTTGGGGGCGGCGCGAACGCTGGATGAGGGGATTGATCCATATACCTATCGCAACGCCCGCTACGGCCAGCCGGGTCCGCCGGAACTGGTGAAGCGGTGGAATGAGCACCCCTATTCGCCGACGCTGATCTGGGCGTACGTGCCGATCGGGCGATTGCCATTTGAGAAGGCCCGTGAAGTCGACTTCTGGCTGGAATGGATGGGATTGGCGCTAGCCGTCGGCGGTTTGTCCGTCGCATTTCGCGGGGCGGATCGGTGGGCGTGGGTTGGGCTGGCGTTAGCCTTAATTGTGCATCAATTCAGTTGGCGGCTGCACGTGGAACGCGGGCAGGCCTACGTATTCCTGACAATGCTGGCCGGGACGGGGCTAGCGATGATCGCTGCCACCA
The DNA here is from genome assembly GCA_028288875.1 of Phycisphaerales bacterium. GTDB lineage: Bacteria > Planctomycetota > Phycisphaerae > Tepidisphaerales > Tepidisphaeraceae > RYN-431. The sequence goes on from JAQGHK010000280.1 coordinate 5,123, forward strand.
AAAGAGGGAGGGGCGGTGGGCTGCTGCGTGCCGCCGGCGCGATTCTGGTCGGCACTGCTGCCGCGACGCGACCGTCGCTCGCCGTGCTGATCGTCCTGCTTCCGCTCTGCGGCCGGTGGCGGCAGGCGATCGTCGCGACGCTCGCCGCCGCCGCCGTCGTGGGTCTCACCTTCCTTGCTGGGGACCGTGGGCACTGGGCGGGATACGTGCGCGTGGTCGAACGGCTGGAACGGGAAATGATCTCGCCCGGCACGCTGAATAGCACTGAAGACGGCGCCTTAGGCATGCCCGATCCGACGCTGGCTGATGCGTACGAAATCCCGGCAGGCCAGCGCCGCATTCGATCGCGTTCTGGCAACTTGGTCGCCAATACGTTGCTCTGGCCGGAACTGAAACGGCAGCGGGGCTGGCCGGAGCCGGAGGCGTATCCGCAGCTATCGAAACAGGCCGCCATCGCGTGGATCGGCCTCGCTGCGGGCCTTATCACATTGTTGTGGCTGCGTGGATCGACGCCGCTGGACCGCATCGCCGTCATGTCGGCGATGGCCGTCGCTGTCGATTTCTTCCTGCCCGTCCGGTACGAGTATGCCGACGTGCTGTACCTGATCCCGCTAGGCCTGTGCCTGGCGGCGATGCGGGCGAGGCAGGCGATCGTGCTCCCGCTGCTGATCGCGGCATCGCTCTGGATGACGATGGACCGCGTGGACGAACTGGGCGTCGAAGGATCGCCCGCATTCGTCTGGCGGGCGATCACCATGGTGATGCTGCCGGCCGGCATCGTCGTCGCCGTGGCGATCTTGCGCGGCTGCCCGATCAGGGCCGAAGCGTCAGTTCCACCAGAATGACGTTGTTCGGAGACTCAGCCCCTTCCCAATGCAGCATGTGCTGGCGAATCTCGTTACCGGGCGCCTTACCCGCCTGCCCGGCCTCCATGAAGAGCTGGCCGATGGTTGCGCTCAAGCCGGCCATCGAGCCGAAATAGACGCTCGCGATGCTCGGGGCGGCGGGCAGCGCCTTCACGTGCTCGCCTTCGGGGGCCTTGGTGCCCTCAGGGACGACAAAGCCGGCGTCGGCGGTCATCGGCCCCTCACCGAATGGGGCGTGCAGGATGATCATCGTTTCGCCCGACGGCGTGATGCCGGCAGTCTTAAGCGTCTCCCGCAGGGCGTTGAACGCCTTGGAGAAATCCGCAGACGCATCGGCACGGGTGGTGTGCACGGTGTGGAAGACGACAGTGACGGCCTTAAGCGTCGCTTCGCGAGGAGTCGTGGCCGCCGCAGCCTCCGCGGGCACCACGTCCGCCGCGAAACACCGGCCGGTGCCGAACAGCGAGAGCAGGGCGAGGGTCATTGCAATGCGCTTCATGAGGTCTCCTGGTTCGCCCCGTTTTACCCGGCGCGTCGATTTTTTTCGATCCATCCGTTACCAGTAGGGCTCCGCTCGCTCCGAAGACGAGCCGCATCGCGGCCCCGCGGCCTGTCCAAATGAGTGTGATCCGCATGAAGCTGTCGATCGTAATTCCCGTCTACAACGAAGGCCCGACCGTTCAGGAATTGATCGGCCGTGTCGTCGCCGCCACGCTGCCCGCAGGTATGGAGCGTGAGATTGTCTGTATCAACGACTGTTCTAAAGATGACACTGCCGCCCGGCTGGATGAATTGACGGAGAAATTCCCCGGCACGTCGTTCCTCGTCCGTCACAAACCCGTCAATGAAGGCAAAGGCGCGGCCCTTCGTGACGGCTTCGCGCTCGCGACCGGCGACATTGTCCTGGTGCAGGACGCCGATCTGGAATACGACCCGGACGATTACCCCAAGCTCTTGGAACCGATCGTCGACGGCCGGGCCGATGTGGTGTTCGGCAGCCGCTTCATCGGCGAGCCGCACCGCGTGCTCTACTACTATCACAGCCTCGGGAACAAGTTCCTGACCACGTTCAGCAACATGTTCACGAACCTGAACCTCACCGACATGGAGGTCTGCTACAAGGTCTTCACGAAGTCGGTCCTCGACCGCATCGAGATCAAGAGCAACCGCTTCGGCATCGAGCCAGAGATCACGGCAAAGGTCGCGAAGATGCGGCCGCGCCTGCGGATCTACGAGGTCGGCGTGGCCTACTACGGCCGCAGCTACGAAGAGGGGAAGAAGATCACGTGGAAGGACGGCGTGAAGGCGATCCTCGCGATCATCCGCTATCGCTTCAGCGACTAATCGCTCACTTCTCGTCCCTGTGAGGTGTCGAGGTGAGCGACACGGCCAGCGCAGATTCAGCCACGCGGATGCCCCATCT
>JAQGHK010000301.1 GCA_028288875.1 Phycisphaerales bacterium
CCCGGATGACGTTGGTGCTGGCGTGCTTGATGATCTGATCGCGCATTTCATCGTCCAGCGTCATGATCTCGTACAGGCCCATGCGGCCTTTGTAGCCGGTGTTGTTACAGGCGTCGCAGCCCTTGCCGTAATAGAAAATTTTGCCGGCCACGTCTTCGTTGCGCAGCTCCAATTCCATCAACTGCTCTTCGGCCGGCACGTATTGCGTCTTGCAATTGAGGCAGATTTTACGAACCAGCCGCTGGGCGATAACGCCTTCCAGCGTGGCCGTCACCAGGAATGGCTCGAGGCCAAGATCTAAGAGACGCGCGATGCTGCTTGGAGCGTCGTTCGTGTGCAGCGTGCTGAACACCAAGTGACCCGTCAGGCTCGCCTGCACGGCGATTTCGGCCGTTTCCTTGTCACGAATTTCACCGATCAGAATGATGTCCGGGTCCTGACGCAGCATGGCGCGAAGGATCCGGGCGAATGTCAGCTCGATTTCAGGCTTGATCTGACACTGAATGATGCCGTCGATGTCATATTCGACCGGGTCTTCCGCGGTGATCAGCTTCGTGCTCGGGTCGTTCAGTTCACGCAGGCCGGAGTACAGTGTCGTGGTTTTGCCCGAGCCCGTGGGGCCCGTGACGACGACGATGCCGTTGGGCTTGGTGATCAGCTGACGGACCTTGCCCAGGTCGTCATCCCGCAGGCCAATCTTGTCCAGATCGAGGCTGACGTTGCCACGATCCAGAACACGCATCACGACGCTCTCGCCGAACATCGTCGGCAGAACACTGACACGTAGATCGATCGGCATGTTGTTGACGTTCAACTCGATACGCCCGTCCTGCGGCATGCGCCGCTCGGCGATGTCGAGATTGGCCATAACCTTGATACGGCTGCTGATGGCGCTCGAAATGTGCGCGGGCGGCGGCATCATTTCATAGAGCACGCCGTCGATGCGGTAGCGCATCTTGAATTCATCTTCGAACGGTTCGAAGTGAATGTCCGACGCCTTGTCCTTGATCGCCTGCAGCAGCACGAGGTTGATCAGTTTTTTGACCGGATTGCTGTCGGCCGCATCCTTCAGGTCGGCCAGGTCGATCGAATCGCCGCGATTTTTCAGGTCTTTCAGCGACTCATCGCTGGACAGTTCGCCGAGCACTTCGCCGAGTGATTCGGCGGCAGCGTTGTAGTGCTTGCCGATGAGACGATCGATCTGCTCGGCATCGCCGATCTTGACCGTCACCCGGAAGCCGTACAGCGACTGAAGATCGTCGACGGCGCGGAAGTTGTCCTGATTGGCCGTGACGACCGTGAGCTTCTTCGTCGCCGCGTCGAAAGCGATCGGCAGCACTTTGTTCGTACTGGCGATCTGCGCGGGCACGGCGTCGATTGCTTCCTTGGAAATGTTGATCTGCGCCAGATCGATCATCTCGTAGCCCTTTTGGGCGGCGAGCGCGATGTTGACGTCCATCTCCTTGATGTAGCCCAGCTCGACGAGAATCTGACCGAGCGCACCGCCCTTGCTCTTCTGGAAGGACAGGGCCTCGACGACTTGCTCGCGCGTGACCTTGCCCATCTTCGTGAGCACGCGGCCGATCTGCCGGCCCTTGAGCTGGTCGATCGGTGGCATGCCGCCGCCGGAGCCGCCGGGTGTGCCGCCTGCGGGAGGAGTCGGGGGTTTGATCACTTGGCTCATGGCTACTTCCTAACGCTGACAAACTTCCGAACGTCACATCGCGGCAGACCCAATGCTGCGGACTTCCTACCACCGGCTTATTTTTTGGCGTTCATCGCCTGCATGCGGGCGCGATTCGCCGCGGCCTTCGCGGCCGCGTCGTCGGCCGACGCGCCACTGGAACCCATTTGCGGGGCCTTGGCGTTCGCCGCGGCGGCGGCGGCGTCCTGGGCATCCGCAATGATGCCATCGTCTTTCATTTCCACATCGGCCCCGGCTTTGGTCAGGCGGTCGACCATCTGTCCGGCATTCCGGCTCTTGTCGATGGCCTCCTCGGCGCTGATCTTGCCGCTGAGGAAATTCATGAACAGGTTGTCGTCCAGCAACTGCATGCCGTACTTCTTGCCGGTCTGGATGTCCGAGTCGATACGGAACACCTTGTTTTCACGAATCAGATTCTGAATCGACGGCGTCACGTACATGAACTCGTACACAGCGACGCGACCTTCCTGGTCGATGCGCGGGCAGAGCGTCTGCGACAGCACCGCGATCCGGTTGTTGGCCAGCTGAACACGGATCTGTTCCTGCTGGTCGGCCGGGAACGAGTCGATGATGCGGCTGATGGTCGACGCGGCACCGTTCGTGTGCAGCGTGCCGAACACCAAGTGGCCCGTTTCAGCGGCCGACACGGCGGCACCGATGGTGACCGTGTCACGCATTTCACCGACCAGAATCACGTCCGGGTCCTGACGCAAGGCGCGACGAATAGCTTCCGAAAAGCTCGGCACGTCCACGCCCACTTCGCGCTGGACGACGATACTCTTTTTGTGCTTGTGATAGAACTCGACCGGGTCTTCCATCGTGATGATGTGGCGGTCGAAGTTGATATTGATGTAGTCGATCATCGCGGCCAGCGTGGTCGACTTGCCCGACCCCGTCGGCCCGGTCACCAGGAACAAACCACGCGGCCGACGACAGATCTGCTCAGCCATCTTTGGCAGGCCGATCTGGTCGAACGTCAGCAGCTTGTTCGGAATCTGACGCAGCACCATGGAACAGTTGCCGCGCTGTTTGAAGATCGAGACGCGGAAACGAGCCGCTTCGCCGTATGCGATGGCAAAGTCGCCGGAGCCGGTTTCTTCGTATTCCTGTTGGATACGCTCGGGGGTGATCGCCTTCATCATGGCGATGGTGTCTTCGCTTTCGAGCGTCTTGGTCTGCAGTTCGCGCAGCCCGCCGTGGAGACGAACGGTTGGCGGCTTGCCGACGGCAAGGTGCAAGTCGGAGACGCCGCGTTTGACCACGGTTTCGAGCAGGCGGTCGATCTGAATCGTTGACATACTTCGGTCCTTCTAAACGTCTCTCGCGATCAGGGAGCAAGGCTTTCGGAAACCCAGACTTACGAAACTAAGGCTTACGAAACCGAGGCTTACGAAACCAGGCCTTCGACCTGCGCGACCTTCGAAATTTCTTCCGCCGTCGTCAGGCCGTTCAGCACCTTGATGCGGCCGTCCATCAGCAGCGATTTCATGCCACCGGCGATGGCGGCGGCGCGAATCTTGTTGGTCGGAGCGCGTTCGAACGCGAGATTGCGGATTTCGCCGTTCATCTGCATCAGTTCAAAGATGCCCTTTCGGCCGCGGAAGCCGGTGCCGCTGCAGTGGTCGCAGCCGCGGGGCTTGTAAAGCGTTTTGCCTTCGATGTCCTTAGCGGACAGCGCCAGCACCTTCAGCCATGCGAAATCGGGGTCTTTATCCGGCTGTTTGCACTTCGGGCAGAGCACGCGAACAAGCCGCTGGGCCATGACCGCCTGAATGGCCGAGGCCACGAGGAACGGCTTCACGCCCATATCGATCAGGCGGGTAATGGCGCCCGGGGCGTCATTCGTGTGAAGCGTGCTGAACACCAAGTGACCGGTAAGGGCCGCCTGGATGGCGATTTCAGCCACTTCCAAGTCACGAATTTCACCGACCAGAATGATGTTCGGTGCCTGACGCAACATGGCACGCAACACACTCTTGAAGGTGAAGCCAATCTGCTCGCGGATCTGGCACTGGTTGATGCCGGGAAAGTTATATTCGACCGGGTCTTCGGCCGTGATGATCTTGCGGTCGGGGCGGTTCAACGTGTTCAGCGCACCGTACAGCGTGGTGGTTTTGCCCGAACCGGTCGGTCCCGTCACCAGGAAGATGCCGTTCGGGCGTTTGATGATCTTCTGGAACTGCTTGTAGTCCTCTTCCTCAAAACCCATCGACTCCAGGCCGATACGGACGGCGTCGGGGCGAAGAATACGCATGACGACTGATTCGCCGTGCACGCCAGGAAGACTGCTGACACGAAAGTCGATCTGCGTGCCGTCGACTTTGAGCTTGATACGCCCATCGAGCGGTAGACGCTTTTCCGCGATATCCATGCCGCCCATGATTTTCAGGCGGGAAATCAGCGGCCCTTTCATGCGAGTCGGAATCTTGTCGCGAACGATACATTCGCCGTCGATGCGATATCGGAGCTGAACGCGATCCTTCATCGGCTCAATGTGAATATCGCTCGCCCGCGCGCGAACGGCCTCGGCGATGAGCGACTGCACGAGCTTGATAATCGGGGCCTGCGTCGCATCAGCAGCGGCGTCTTCGCCCATGCCGCTGATGTCGATCGATTTATCGATCGAACGGTCGAGGGACTTGTCCATCGACTTGTCGAGCGTTTTATCGAGCGAGTCTTTGAGACGATCAATCGTGCGGTCCATCGTTTTATCGATCGTGCGGTTTTCGGCCGTGCCGAATAGCTGATCGAGCGTGGATTTGATCTTGGCCCGCGGGGCCAGGACCGGACGGATTTCCTTGCCAAGGCGGAAGCGCAGGATCTCCTGCATTTCAAAGTCGAGCGGGTCGTGAATCGCCACGCGAATGCGGCCGCCCTCGGTGCCGAGGGGCACGATCACATACTTACGCATCAAGTCGTCGGGAATCAGGCTGGTGGCGTTCGGCGGGACGCTGTTTTTGTCCAGGTCCACGTATTCCATGTTGTATTGGGCGGCTAAGCCCTTGTAGACGTTGGAATCGGAACAGATTTTCAGGTCAATGAGGGCTTCGCCGATGCGCAAGCCCTTGGCTTTGCCGTGGGCGAGGGCTTTTTCGACCTCTTTGGGCTGGCAGACGCCCAATTCAACCATGAGTTCGCCGAGCTTTTTTTGATTTTTCGCCATGGATTGCCTGAAAACGAACT
>JAQGHK010000340.1 GCA_028288875.1 Phycisphaerales bacterium
GTCCCGCCGATGCAAGGTCACTGCCAACTCGCCACTAAGTCACTGAGTTGGTTCTGCCCCGTTCCCGGCGGGCCGATCATCAAAACATTATGTGCGCCAGCGGCGGCGATTGTCAGCGCCCGTTTCACCGCTTCCTGCCCGCGTACGTCGGCGAAATCCAATGGCGAATTGACCTGCGATTGCGCAAAGGGCTGGCCATCGAGTTGGTGCGGGGCGATCTCCTTCAGATCGTTCAGGAACGACGCCGCGTCCAGAAGCGTATCGACGGCGATCACTTCCACGCCTTCCACCACGGCCGCCTCGCGCGCGTTCTCGGCTGGCACGATCACGCCGCGGAACTTCTTATCCCGCGCCAGCATGGCCAGCGACAAGGCCCCTTTGATCTTCCGCACCCGGCCGTCCAGCGCCAGTTCGCCGGCGATCAAATAGTCGTCGTGCTTCTTCCCGCTGATGCCGTGGGTGCCGCGGAGCAGGCCGATGGCGATGGGCAAATCCAGGCTCGGCCCTTCCTTGCGGACGTCGGCGGGGGCCAGGTTGACCAGCACGCGGTGGGCCGCGAAGGAGAAGCCACTGTTGATGATGGCCCGGCGGACCCGGTCCATCGATTCCTTCACCGCCGCCTGCGCCAGGCCGACCACTTCGCTGTGGCTGGTGCCCTGATTGGAGACGTCGACTTCGATCTCGCAAAGGATCGGATCGATCCCGACGAGGGTGAAGGAATGAACGCGGGCCAGCATCGGCCGCGAGTGTAGCCGGCGCGGCGGCTAGCGAGAATTTTCGCTAACCTTATGCTCACACGCCCGTGCACGTGATGTACCTCATCCTCGTCGGTCTGGGCCTCGGCCTTGGCGCGGCCGTGCCGATCGGGCCGGTGAATGTGGAGATCGCGCGCCGGACGCTGGCCCGCGGGCGGTGGGCCGGGCTGTTTTTAGGGTTTGGCGCGGTCACGGTGGACGTCCTTTTCGCCGTCGCCACCAGCTTGGGCCTGAGCCGATTAATCCCTAAAGAGACGCTGACCGGAAAATTTGGCTTTGTCGGCGTCGCCATTTGCTTTATTTTGGCCGCCATCAGCTTGGGGGCTGCTTGGAAGGCTTACAAGTTCGGGGTACCCGAACAGGCCGATAAAGAGACCAATTCCGCCGCTACGCTCGCCGGGGACTACGCCGTCGGCTTCGGCATGACGGCCCTGAATCTCTATACGTGGATCTGGTGGCTAGTGACGGTTCCGACCCTCGCCGCGCAACAGTTTGGGACCGGGGGCAAGGAATCGGGCCTGGATTTGCCGATAACTTGCCTTGGCGTCGCGGTCGCCGCCAGCGGGTGGGTGATCGCATTCACGACAATCGTGAACGCCATGCGGCGATTTGCCGGCCGGGCGTGGCACATCGGTGCAGACCTGGGCGGCGGGGTATTACTGCTCGGTTTCGGATTTTGGGCGTTATGGCGTTTGCTGTAGTGGCCTCTATAATCCCGACCACTTTCCTTGAGTTGGCAGGGCCGCACCCGGCATTAGAAGCCAGGCGGCAGGGGCCAGATCGATTCTGTAAACGGAGTTCTATAGATGCAACGTAAGCTCGTCCCCGCCCTCATCCTCGCAACGGCGTTCGTCACCATCACCGGCTGCGCCTCCAACGAACAACGCTTCGACCCGCGCTCGCTCGGCAATAGCGAACGAGAGGGTGCCACCAGCTTCAAGGCAGAGCCGCTCAAGCCGCTGCCGACCACCCTGCAAAGCCAGTTCCTTCCTGACGACAACGGCAACCTGAACCCGAACGCCCCGCGCGAAGCTCCGGTGAAGAAAGAACTCGCCCCGCCGAGCGCCGTCGTCCGCATGCCGCTGCGTGAAGTCACCCAGCGCGCCGTCGCCAACAACTTGGCCGTCCGCGTCAGCGGCTACCAGCCGGCGATCGATGAAACGCGCATCACGGAAGCGGATGCCCGGTTCGATCCGGAGGCGTTCGCGAATGTGACGTTCATCGCCGACCGCACTGCTCCGTCGAACGCATTGACCGTGCCCAACAACGACCAATTGCAGATTGAAACCGGCCTGCGACAGTTGTTGCCGAGCGGCGGCCAAGTTGAGCTCTCCTACAAGCCGACTCATGTCAACGTGCAGGATGACAACAGTTCCGCCGCGCCTCGTGGCATCGGCCAAAATGGATACTGGACCTCGCAGATCCAACTTCAGCTCACACAGCCGTTGCTGCAGAACTTCGGCAACGAAGTGAACCAGGCCCGCATCGTCATCAATCGCTACAACCAGCGCATCTCGATCCTCGATTTCCGGAAGGATCTTGAGGATACGATTTCCAAGGTCGAAGAAGGCTACTGGCGGCTGTATCAGGCCCAGCGTACCCAGGCCATCCTGGAAGCCCTGCTGCAACGCACCATCGACACGGCCGATATTGTGTCGAAGCGGTTCGGTCAGGACGTCACGCTCGAGCAGATCAGCACCTCCGTGTCGCGTGTCGAAAGTGCCCGTGCCGACCTGATCCGTGCTCGCCAGCGTGTCAAAGATCTGGCGGATGAACTCAAGAGCCTGATGAACGACCCGCAGTACCCGGTCGCATCCGAGACGCTGATTCTGGCCGCCGACGATCCGCTCCTGTCGCCGATCACGTTCGACTTCAAGGATTCGATCGATACCGCGCTGGTTAACCGCTTTGATCTGGCCCAGCAGCAATTGCGGATTGAGTCCGCCGGCGTCTCGCTGAATGTCGCCAAGAACAACCAGTTACCGCAATTGAATGTCGTCGGCTCGATCGGCACCTTCGGCGGCGGCCAGCGCGACGGGTTCAACCAGCAGTACGGCCAGGCCTTGCACGACAACTTTGACGGCGACGCCGACATCAACTGGTCGCTCGGCCTGCAGTTCACGCAAAAGCTCGGCAACCGCGAAGCCAACGCCATCTATCGTCGGGCCCAGCTGCAGCGCCTCCAGGCCATCGCCAGCTACCAGCAGCTCATCGAGCAGGCCAGCTTCGAAGTGAAGACGGCTACGCGCGACGTCGAGACGAACTGGCAGGCCATCGGCCAGACCCGCTCGGCCCGGTTCGCCGCGGCCAAAGCGTTGGACGTAGTCGTCGATCGCGAAACCAACGGCGGCCAGGCCCTGAGCCCCGACTTCATCGAACGTAAGCTGCAACGCCAACAGGAACTCGCCAACGCCGAACAGGCCGAAGCCGAAGCCGCCGCGCTCTACAACATCGCGCTCTCCAAGCTCGAACAGCGCAAGGGCACGCTGCTTCGGTACAACAACGTCATTCTCGACGAGAAGATGTACCAGCGCTAAACACCGATTTCGGCGAGACGCAGTCTCACTGATTTAGCCTTGTGTGAAATTGATCCGCGGCAGAGGCCCAGCTTCTGCCGCGGATTTCGTTTATCGAAATATTTTTCGCCAGCGCGTCGGCCTCGGCGATTAGGGATGTCTCTTAGGTCATCGCGCCAGAATCGTAGCTCTACAGAAGTAAACGAAAGTCTCTGCTTTTACCGGGATACGGCTTGCGCTGCTCACCATTACTACGCACGCCGCTCAGTTCATTTGTCGCTCGTTGCGCGCTCCCGCGCGGCGGGTGAACCGCATTTCATGTAATCGCCGAATCAGAGTCCTTCGTACCCCTGAGCAATCCGGCCGCCAGCGACGCATTGTTGTGTTGTGGTTCCGGCACATCACCGAAGGGATACGTCATGGACCGGACTCCTCACACGCCAACGACCGGGCGTCGACAGTTTTTGGCCGCGGTCGGCGCGGCCGGCGTTGGATTGACTGCGGCCCAGTTGCTCGTTCGCTCGGCCAGCACAGCGATGGCGGCCGATGGCTTCGAATCCGCCCGGGCCGGCGGATCGAGCGAAGTAAAATTCTCACAGGTGCGCGAGGATTTCCCCGGCATTCCCGGCCGATCGACCAATGAAGTCGTTCTGAACTACGCGCTCACGCTCGAATTTCTTGAGGCCGACCTCTATCGCCAGGCGCTTAATGCCGCGTCCGGCATCGCCGTGCGGAAGGGCCTGAGCCGGAATACGAATTACTCGCTGAGCATCGGTGCGGGCGGCATCGGTTCGGATTTCCGCCGGGCCGGCTTCGAGTACCTCAATGACTTCGCGTTCGTCGAAGCCACCCACCGCGACTTCCTGATCACCGCGATCAGCGCTTCGGGCTTCACGCCGACGACGGCCAACCCGAAAGGCTACGCCTTCCCCGGCGGCCCCGGCGACAGTCTGAAGGACATCCTGCTAAACATTCTTGCGTTGGAAGAAACCGGTGTTCGCGCGTACCTGGGCGCGCTGCCGTACCTGACGGATCTGAACCTTGGCGTTACGGCCGGCGGCATCTACTCCACCGAATGCCGCCACTCGGCAGCTATCCGGTATGTGCTCGGCGACGACATCGGCCCGAGCATGATGGACGGCGATCTGTCCGTCAGTCCGAATCTGCAGGAGAAGATTGAAAACGTCTTCGAACTCGGCCTGGCCCCGGCGACCGTTATCTCGGCGGCCGGTGCGTACTTCGTGAAGTAATCGGTCTTGTTCTCTGTTTCGCCCTTTGATCCGAACGCACCCCGGGCCGATCGCCCGGACAACCTATCAACTCGATGGAGCCTGACATGAATTCCAATGAAACCCCCAGCCCGACCG
>JAQGHK010000411.1 GCA_028288875.1 Phycisphaerales bacterium
CAAGCCGGGCCAGTTCGAGCTCGCCGACGGCGGCACGCTGTTTCTCGACGAGATCGGTGACATGCCCGCCACGATGCAGGCCAAACTCCTGCGGGTTCTGGAGGACGGCTGCATCACGCCCCTGGGCTCGAGCAAGTCCAAACAGGTGCACGTGCGGGTGGTCGCCGCGACCAACGCCGACCTGCGGCAACGCGTGAAGGACGGGGCCTTTCGGGAGGATCTGTATTTTCGACTCGCCGGCTTCGTGGTGGATGTGCCTCCCTTGCGCGATCGCCGGGCCGACATCCCCCTGCTGGCCGAACACTTCCTGGAAGTCTTCGCCAAGGACATGGGCTTGGCCGCGCCGTCTCTGACGGCCGGCGCGCTGGCCGCGCTACGCGAGCACCCGTTCCCCGGCAATATCCGGGAGTTGAAGAACGTGATCGAACGATCGTTGATTGAAAGCGGTGGCGACGCCATCCTCGCCGAGCACCTGCACCTGATGCCCATCCCCTCCGTCGGACGGCCCGTGTCGATCTTGCCCGACTCGACGGAATCACCGGACGAGAATCTCCCGCTCAATCTCGAAAACGCCGAGAACGACCTCATCCAACGCGCCCTCGCCGCGACGGGCGGCAATGTCGCCGAGGCGGCACGGCGGCTGGGCGTGAATCGGACCCGAATCTACCGTCGCCTCGGCGCCCGCGGCTAAGCCCGGCCCGACGCAATCGCTGTCGCAACTGTTGCAAACTGCAACACCCCTTCCGCACTGCTGACGAAACAGACCACGCGAACCGGCGGAAACGCCGCGAAACAGGGCGTGTAATAATTCTTATCGCTGGCTCACGGATTGCCCTTTGTGCGGCGGGAAGAATAACCGACGCATTCGCGCCACTATCGCTTCGTAGCCGACACTTCAGAAAGGCACCTTCATGCTTGGCAAAAAGAACCTGCTCAGAACCGCCGCCGTTATGATGGCTATCTCTACTGTTGCAATGGGTGCCGATCCCGCCTCGCAACCGGAGCAGCCGAACATCCACGGTTTTGTGAACGTTCCGTTCAAGTCTGCCTATATCACGCCCCGCGGGCTGGTCGTAGAAGACCAAGGCTTGGTCATCCAACCGATCGGGGGACTCGTCATTCCGATCGACGACACCTTCACCGTCATCGGCGGCGTCTGGAACAGCATCAACACCAACCAGGATGACCCCGACGTCGGCTCGTACAACGAAATCGACCCCTTCATCGAACTCAGCGCGAAGCTCGGCCAGTTTGAGCTCAGCGCGACGTACGTTCCGTTCATCAGTCCGTCGGGCGCTTTCGAGACGGAGCACAATACTGAGTATGCCGTGAAGTACTCCGACAAGTGGTTCGGGGATTTCACCCTCAACCCGTACGGGAAATTCTTCTACGCCATGTCCGGCGACTCGACTGTCGTCTTGGGCCGCAAGGGCAGCACGTTTGACGTCGAACTGGGCGTCGTGCCGAGTTACACCTTCAACAAAGACAGCAGTTGCCCGATCACCGTGACCACCCCGACATTCATCACGGTCGGCCCGGAGAATTTCTGGGGCGGCGACCAGAACTTTGGCGTGTTCTGCACGGGCATCAACGCCAGTATCCCGCTGAACTTCATCCCGGCCCGGTTCGGCCACTGGCATGCCGGCGCGGGGGTGTCGTACTACTACCTGATCAACGACAACCTCGCCGCCGCCGCCGACCTGATCGGCAGTAACGACGACCGCAGCCGCTTCGTCGGCAGTGTCGAAATCGGTTTCAATTTCTAAGCCGCATCCGTCCTTCCTCCTCCACGCAGCGTCGGCGTGCCGATTGACCTCGGCACGCCGATTCTTATTCCGGCATCGTTTTTGCCGTTGATCGACCCAGTTCAACCGCCGAGGAGCCGTGCCATGCCCAAGTTCGTCGATGCCAAGCCTTATCCCTGGCCGTACAACGGCGACCTTCGGCCGGACAACACGGCCCTGATCGTGATTGACATGCAGGTCGATTTCTGCGGGCCCGGCGGCTATGTCGAGCGAATGGGGTATGACATCTCCCTCACACGGGCCTGCATCCAGCCCATCCAGCGAATGCTCACTGCCGCCCGCAAAGCGGGACTCACCGTTCTCCACACCCGCGAAGGCCATCGCCCGGACCTGTCCGATCTGCCGGCCAACAAGCAGTGGCGGTCGCGCCAGATCGGCGCCGGCATCGGCGACCCGGGCCCATGCGGCAAGGTGTTGGTCCGGGGCGAGCCCGGCTGGGAAATCATCCCGGAACTTCAGCCGATCTCCGGCGAAATCGTCATCGACAAGCCTGGGAAAGGGACCTTTTACGCCACCGACATCGACATGGTCCTGCGCCAACGGAAGATCGCCAATCTGATTTTCACAGGCGTCACCACCGACGTATGCGTTCACACGACGATGCGCGAGGCGAACGATCGCGGATTTGAATGCGTTCTGGTGGAAGACTGCTGCGCCGCGACCGACCCTAAAAACCACGCGGCCGCCATCAGCATGATTCAGATGCAAAATGGCGTATTCGGCACCGTGTCGAATTCCAAAGCAGTCATTCACGCGCTCGCTGTTTGACCGCGACGTCCGCCCACGACCGCTCCCGCCTATGCTTACCAGAACGCCTGATTTACATTCATGGGACGGTGACGGCCGCTTTTGATCGGGTCTGGAGCGCGTTAAATGCCAGAATTGCCCACGTCGATCGTGATCGCCAACCTTTTCGGCCCGGACACCGACTTTGAAAACTTGGCATGGCAGCCGTTCCGGGAGGGCATCGAAATCATCCCGCTGTACGGCAGTTCCCAAGGCGGTCCGTCGGCCGCCCTCTTGCGATACCGCGCGGGCGCAAAGCTGCCGGCCCATCAGCACGTCGGTTTCGAGCATATCATCGTGCTTCGCGGTTCACAGCAGGATCAGAACGGCGTCTGCTCGGTCGGCACCCTGTCGGTCAATCGACCGGGTTCCAGCCACACCGTCTTCAGCGAACCGGGCTGCGTGGTGCTGGCGATCTGGGAAAAGCCCGTCCACTTCCTCGCTGCAGACAGCGCGTCGGCATAGGCCTTCAGACCGCTGTGCCAAGCGCTGCAATCTGCAACACTTTCAACGCGCCGCGTGAATCTCGCCACGATGGACGCCGTGTTCGGTCCGGAAAAAAGGAGCGCACCGTTCTGGCGCGCCTTTCGCTAAGCCATCAGCGGCCCGCCATCTTCCTTGGCCGGGCCGGGCCCGATACCGACCGCATCTGGAGCATTGATTATGCAGACCAACGGCAAGTTGACCGTCGATGCGGAGCCTTACGAATTCACCTTCTCACCCGACACTTGTGCGCTGGTCATCATCGACATGCAGCGGGATTTCCTGGAGCCCGGCGGCTTTGGTGAGATGCTGGGCAACGACGTCTCGATGCTCCGCCGCACGATCCAGCCAAACAAGGCGCTCTTGAGCGCCTGGCGAAAGGCCGGCCTGCAAGTGATTCACACCCGCGAGGGCCATCGGCCGGACCTGGCCGATCTGCCGCCGGCGAAGAAGATTCGCGGCCGCAGCGCCACCTGCATCGGCGACGCCGGCCCGATGGGCCGCATCCTCGTCCGCGGCGAAGAGGGCCACGACATCATCGCCGAGCTCTATCCGCAGGCCGGCGAACCCGTCATCGACAAACCCGGCAAAGGCGCCTTTTACTCGACCGACCTGCAGGCCATCCTCAAATACCGCGGCATCAAGCAACTTATCGTCACCGGCGTCACGACAGAGGTGTGCGTCAACACGACCGTCCGCGAAGCCAATGACCGAGGCTATGACTGCCTGATTCCCGAAGACTGCGTCGGCTCGTATTTCCCGGAGTTCCATGACTGGGGACTCAAGATGATCAAAGCCCAAAAGGGCATCTTCGGCTGGGTTTCGCACTCGTCCAAGATCCTCGCCGCCCTCAGCTAATCGTGCTTCTGTTCTGATCTACCGCACTCGCTCGCTCACTGGAGAGACACGTCATGACTACCGCAAAACCCAAGATCTGGGTGCCCGGCGACTGGAACGCCTTCTTCGGTTTCGGCACCAATATTCTCGTCAATCTGCTGACGCTCACCGCCCTGCTGCGATTCGTGCTGAAAATGCCGGACGCGCTCGTCTTCGGCCGCATCCTGCCCGCCGTCGGGCTGATGCTCTGTCTATCCACGATGTACTACGCGTGGCTGGCGTACCGCCTTGCCAAAAAGACAGGGCGGACGGACGTGTGTGCCCTGCCTTCGGGCATCAGCGTGCCGCACATGTTCATCGTGACGTTCGTCGTCATGATGCCGATCGCACTCAAAACCGGTGACCCGCTTAAGGGCTGGGAAGCGGGCCTCACTTGGGTCTTCGTGCAGAGCTTCGTGCTCATGGCCGGCGGGTTTATCGCGCCGATTATCCGTAAGATCACGCCCCGCGCCGCCTTGCTCGGCACGCTGGCCGGCGTGTCGATCACCTTCATCTCAATGGCGCCGGCGCTGCAGATGTTCATGACGCCGGTGATCGGCCTGACCTGCTTCGCCATCATCCTGCTCAGCTGGTTCGGCGGCGTAAAGTACGGCAAGGTGCCCGCGGGCCTGGTGGCGATCGCGGCGGGCACGCTCATCGCCTGGGTGTCGACCGCCTTCGGCCTGAGTTACGGCGGGCTATCCAAAGCCGGGCTGATGGACTCGGTCACCAACTTCGGTTTCCACGTGCCGTTGCCGGCCTTCCACAACGTCTTCGACGGGTTCCAGTTCCTGGGCGTCATCCTCGTGACGGCCATCCCGTTTGGTATTTATGACCTCGTGGAAGCGATGGACAATGTCGAAAGTGCCGCCGTCGCCGGCGACAGCTTCCCGACCACACAAGTGCTGACGGCCGACGGAATCGTGAGCCTGATCGGCTGTCTGATGGGCAACCCGTTTATCAACGCGGTCTACATTGGCCATCCGGGCTGGAAGGCCATGGGCGGGCGAATCGGATACTCGGCCGCGACGGGCGTCGCGGTCATTCTGCTCTGCTGGTTCGGAACGATTTCCGTGATGCTGGCCCTTATCCCGACCGTCGCCATCCTGCCGATCCTGCTCTACATCGGGATGCTCATCGGCAGCCAGGCCTTCCAGGAGACGCCCAAGCGTCACGCCCCGGCGATCGTACTGGCCATTGTGCCGTCCATGGCCAACTGGGGCATGACGATCATTAACAGCGCTCTCGCGGCAGCCGGCATCTTCGCCGTGTCGGATGAACTGGCCGGCACGATGCTGACCAAGGGCGTCTACTACCACGGCCTCGCCATTCTCGGCGGCGGGTCCACCCTAGGCGGCCTCATCCTGGGCGCGATCGCCGTCTGCATCATCGACCGCAACTTCACCAAAGCGAGCGGCTTCGCGTTGGCTGGCGCGTTGCTGACTTTCTTCGGCCTAATGCACGGCGAGCACATCGGCATCGCCCAGACGCCCGCGGTGGCCACGGGCTACGCGATCGTGGCGGTCGTCCTGTTCGTTTGTGAAAAGTGCTTGGAGACCTCCCCGGCTGCGGAAGAAGAGGACGACGGCCACGATGCCGTAGCCCGCCGCGACAGCGGGGGTCTGGGCGATGCCGATGTGCTCGCCGTGCATCAGGCCGAAGAACGTCAGTAACGCGCCCGCCAGCGCGAAGCCGCTCGCTTTGGTG
>JAQGHK010000554.1 GCA_028288875.1 Phycisphaerales bacterium
ATCGATGACCTCTGCCCGCCGCTGCGGGCGTTGGTGCACATCATGGCCACTGGAAATTGGGAAGGGCTCACCGAGGGTGACGCGAAGTTCCGCGCGATGTTCAACCGCGACGCCATTCTGGCGAGCGACTGGTACGCCGAGCGGCTGCTCCGCCAGCAGCGCGTCGAATTGAAGACGCTCGACCGTCACGCCGCGTACGTTGATGCGCGCCTCACCGCGCTGCCGGCCGAATCGCCGGTTCGCGATGAGCTAACCAAGAAGCTGGCATGGGTGAAAGCCGAACGCATACGCGTGACCGGGACAGGCTATGTCGACTCCCTGCGCGGCACGATCGGCGCGGATCCGGTTTGTGAGTAGGAATTCGTTTCGCAATCGGGCATAAACGAAAGAAGGGGCGACGGAATACGTCGCCCCTTCTTAATTGGTTTTGAAAAACAGCTATCGCATCGCCACAGCATCAAGCTGGCGGTGCATCTTCTGAATCAGTAATTCTTCGAACTGAAAATCGCGCCCGATCGGGTACCAGTAGGAATCCGGCAGGCGGATATTCTGGTCGGTCTCGCGGGTGCCGTAGATCTGATCGGTTGGATCGCGTTTGAAGTACGCCCGGCTCAGCACGCCGCTGACGCGTTCTTCGGTCAGTGCCTGACGCTCGATCAGCACCTTCGGCGTGACGGCCCACCCATTGGAGACGCGGCGGAACCGCCATTGAATGGTTCGCCGCACGGTGGCGACCGAGCTGGCGACCACGTCGGGCGTGTTCTGCAGTTCGCGCCGCCAAGGCTCGAACCATTGGGGTGAGACCATCGGAACCGTGGTCAGCAGCCCTTCGCGCTGATCACGGCGGTCGATCTGGAACAGGTAATCCTGGCTCACCCGCTGGGCCGAATCCCAGAGTGGGTCAAACCTCACGTCGCCGACGCTGAGCGCCGGCGTCTGGGCGTACCAGTAGTCGGGGTCGGCGTGCGACGGGTCGACGTCCGTCGCCACGGCCGGGCGGGTCGCGGCAGAGTGGTCGTGCGAAACGGTTTCACAGCCGGTCAGCGGGATGATTCCCGTGGCGGCGGTGAGTAATGCTGCGAACCACCCTGACAGCGACAATGGCTTCATTGGCCAGACCCCGTCGAAACGAGGGTGGCGGGCGTCTGGTCGCCGGTGGGGCTCAGGGCCGCCCAGCGTTCGCCGACGGTGTGGATAATGATGCCGTTCATTGTGTCCGGCATCGCGGGCGACCAGCCGGCGATCAGCAGGATGCTGTCGCCCTCCTGGGCGTACTTCCGGGCGATCAGCATCTCGTCCACGTCATGAAACAGGTCGCCCATTTTCTGCGGCTTGTCCATCCGGCAGGGAATGACGCCGTAGTGCAACGCCATGCGACGCAGCACGAGGTCATTGCTCGAAAGGGCCACGATCGGGCAATGGAAATGGTGCTTCGAGAACACCCGGGCCGTCGAGCCCTGCTGGCTCCAGATGACGACGAGTTTGATGCGAAGATCGTTCACGATACGCCACGCACCACGAGCCAGGGCGGTGGTGGTGTTGTTCAAACGGGCCAGGCGGGGAGGCTCGGCGTTGGGCTTGTGCTGATCGAGATATTCCTCGGTCACTTTGGCCGTGTGCGATAGCGTGTGAACCGCTACCACCGGGAACTTACCCACGCTGGTCTCGGCCGACAGCATGACGGCGTCGGTGCCATCGAAGATGGCGTTGGCGACGTCGCTGACTTCGGCGCGGGTCGGGGTGGCCTGTTCGATCATGCTCTGCAGCATCTGCGTGGCCACGATGACGGGCTTCCCGGCCTTCTGGCAGCGGGTGATCATGTCCTTCTGCATGATCGGGACCATGCTCGGGTCCATTTCAACGCCCAGATCACCGCGGGCGACCATCAGGCCGTCGCTGGCGTCGATGATGGCATCAAGTTCTTGAATCGCCTCGGCCTTTTCGATCTTGGCGATCAGGCCGATCTGCTTGGCCCGCTTGTATTGCAGGTGGCCGCGGAGCAGTTCGATGTCATTGGCATGGCGGACGAACGAAAGGGCGAGGAAATCCAGGTCGTTGGCGACGGCCCAATCGACGCATTCCCAGTCCTTATCCGTGATCGACGGCACATTGATGGCCGTGTTCGGCAGGTTAATGCCCTTGCTGCTTTTGAGGATGCCGCCGACGTTGCAGAGCATCTTGATCTCATTGCGCGACTTCTCGGTGACGAGGAACCGCAACATGCCGTCTTCGACCAGGACGCGGTCGCCGACCTTCACGTCGTCGACGAACGTTTCGAGGATGGTCGAAACGCGATGATTTTCACCGAGGATGGTGCCGCGGACGACGGTGATTTCATCGCCGACATTGACGGGCATGCCGCCGGTGCCATCGACGTCTTTCACCTTCCCCAAGCGGATCTTCGGGCCGCACAGGTCGCCGAGGACGGCGACGGGGTGGTCAAACTTCTTAGCCGTTTCACGGATGACGTCGAGCGTCTTTTTATGCTCGGACAGTTCGCCGTGGGAGAAATTCAAACGGCAGATGCTGACGCCGGCTTCGAAGATCGAGTGCAGGACCTCCGGCGTGGCAACGGCAGGGCCCATCGTAGCGAGGATTTTGGTGCGAATCATTTGCATGGTGTGGTCTGGTTTCGGGACGAAAACGCGGTTGTGGCAATTGTGCACACCAACGCGACGAAGGCAATGGGCAGGCCGTTAACGATCAGCCCCGCCATCGATTAGTCACAACGCCGTCTTTGAATTCGACGAAGACGTTGCTCTTGGTCACTTTCTTGTCACTGTTGCTGAACAGCAGGAACACGTAGCCGCTGCTGTCCTTGGTTTCAGAGTAGGCGTACCGCCAGATTTCGTCGTGCTCATCGACCCGAATTTTCTCATTCGGCTCGCCGAGCACGGCCCGGACCCAGGAGGCCTTGGTTTCGCCGTTTTTGATCTGGGTTAGGGTGTCGGGCGAAACGTAATTGCCTTCCTGGTGGATATCTGAATGGCCACCGACCAGGCAGCCGGCCGACGGCAATGCCAGGCAAATGACGGCACAAGGGACGGCAAAACCGCGAAGGATCGTTTTCATAGGCGTTCTCCTGAAACGTCAGACACTTACACGGCGTGTTTGGTGGTCTGATCGCGGGTCGCGGTCGCCAACTGAACGACCTTGATGTTGGCTTCCTTAAGCTGCTTGTCGTCCACAGCCGCCGGTGCGCCGCACATCAGGTCGGCCCCGCTCTGGGTCTTCGGGAAGGCGATGACGTCGCGAATGTTCGTGATGCCGCGAAGCATCATGACCAGACGATCGACGCCGATGGCCAGCCCGCCGTGCGGGGGCGCGCCGTAGCTGAGGGCTTCGAGCAAGAATCCGAATTTCCCGGTCTGCTGTTCCGGCGTGATGCCGAGCAGTTTGAAGACCTTTTGCTGCACATCCATGTTGTGAATACGGATGCTGCCGCCGCCGAGCTCGTAGCCGTTGCAGACGATGTCGTATGCCTTGCTCTTCATGCCGGCGACGGTGGCCAGATCGGTGCTGTCGAAGTGCTGAACGTCCTCGTCCTTGCAGGTCGTAAACGGGTGGTGGATGGCGACGAACCGCTTCTGCTCGTCGTCGTATTCGAACATGGGGAAGTCGATGACCCACAGGAATTCAAATTCCCGGCTGGGCTTCATCTTCAGGTCCTTGAACATCTTCTGGCGAAGCTCGCCGAGGACCTTGTGGACGATTTTGGACTTATCGGCACCGAAGGCCAGCAGATCGCCGTCCTTCGCGCCGGTGCGTTCCAGTAACGCCGCTTCGATCGAGCCCAGGAACTTGGCGATGCCTGTATCCAGCTTCCCGCCGACGATCTTGGTGACGGCCAAGCCCTTAGCGCCATAAGTCTTGCTCCACTCGGCTAGAGCATCCGTCTCTTTACGCGTCATGGCCGCGCCGCCGGGGACGACGATGCACTTCACTTGCTCGGCGTTTTTAAAGACGCCGAAGTCGGTGGTGTGGGCCAGATCGGTGATGTCGATCAGCTTCATCCCGAATCGCGTATCCGGGCGATCGCTACCGTAATCCCGCATGGCGACGTCGTAGGTCATCAGCGGGATCGCGCCGATCTCGTAACCCAGCACGTCTTTCCAGATGCGCTGCACGAGCGTTTCGACGATGCCGACGATGTCGGCCTGGTCGATGAAGCTCATTTCCAAATCGAGCTGCGTGAATTCCGCCTGCCGGTCGGCCCGCGGGTCTTCATCGCGGAAGCAGCGGACGATCTGCATGTACTTATCGCAGCCGCCGACCATCAGAATCTGTTTGAACAGCTGCGGCGATTGCGGCAGGGCGTAAAAGCTGCCGGCCGCCAGACGCGCGGGCACTAGGAAGTCGCGAGCGCCTTCGGGCGTGCTGCGCGTCAGCATCGGCGTTTCGATTTCCCAGAAACCCATGTCGCCGAGGTGATCGCGCATCAACTTCGTGACTTTGTAACGCGTCTTGAGCGTCTCCTGCATCTCGGCCCGGCGAAGGTCCAGATAGCGGTACGTCATGCGACGTTCTTCGCTGACGGTTTCATGCGCGTCGGTCGTGAAGGGCGGCGTCGGCGATTCGCTCAGTACATCGAGCGATTTCACCTGCACTTCGACTTCGCCGGTCGCGAGTTTTGGGTTGATGAGCTTGGGCTCGCGGGCGACGACGCTGCCGCTGATGCTGATAACCCACTCGGCCCGCATGTGTCGGGCTTTTTCGAGGGCTTCGGCGCCGCAGTTATCGGCGTCGAAGACCAGCTGCGTCAGGCCATCGCGATCGCGCAGGTCGATGAAAACCAGGCCGCCGTGGTCGCGGTAGGAGTGGACCCAGCCGGCGAGTTTGACTGATTGGCCGACATCGCCGGCGCGGAGCTGGCCGCAGGTATGGGTGCGGTAACGGGTTTGAATGTATTCGGACATGGCAATTCCAGCGTAGGAAGCAGATTCAGGGCGTCAAAAAGGATCGGCAAAGGAAGGGGGCACGGGTCCGTGAGGATTACCGTGCCAAGGTATTGACGTCGGCCAACCGATCGGGGCGAAGACGCATGCCACTGGTATATCGGCATCCCAGCACGCGGGCAACAATCAGGGCACCGCTGGCTGCGACGTGGTCGACGCCGCCGGCACGACAATCCACGGCTGGGCCAGCCAGCTTTTCAGCACCTTTTCCGCCGGCTTTCCGCGGGGGGTGTAGCCGCGTTTGTTTTCTTCCTCACTGGCCGAATCGTTCGGATCGGGCTGGGGCGTCCACTCCCAGATGCTGAAGCCGCCGCACTCGGGCCGCCCCTGCCAGCTTTCGAAAAAGCCTTCGTACAACCGGGCTTGGACGGCGGTGTCCGTGGGGGCTTCATCCTCGCCTTTGGTGTAGTCCCAAGGCTCGGTCACCATATTGGCCATGCTGCACCAGCCGACTTCGAGGAAGAAAATCGGCTTTTTGACCTTTTTCTGGAACGAAAACAGCTCGTGCTGAATGCCGGCCCAACTGGCCTTGATCTCGGAAAGATTGCTCTCGGGGGATTTCCCAAGGGCCCAGTAGCTGTTCATGCCAATGAAATCGAGCTGGTCCCAGACTTTGACGCTCTTGTAATGGTCCCAATTGCTGGAATACGTCAGCTTGCCCTTAAAGACACTGCGGGCCTGCTTGATGGTTTTGGTCCATTCTTCGACGTTGGATTCGGTGCTGATCAGCTCGCTGCCGACGACGAGGACGTCCACGCCGTTGCCCTGGGCGATCCAGGCGAAG
Source organism: Phycisphaerales bacterium (assembly GCA_028288875.1). GTDB lineage: Bacteria > Planctomycetota > Phycisphaerae > Tepidisphaerales > Tepidisphaeraceae > RYN-431. Next base: position 5,740 of record JAQGHK010000554.1, read on the forward strand.
TGGGTGAGAATGTCGCGGTAGCTGGCCCACCAGTCGTCCCAGCTCTCAGGATTGATTCGGCCACGCCATTCCGTGCCTCGGGGCTTATCCAGCAACACAATGGGCATCAAAACGACCCTCAGCCCCCTTTTCTTGGCGTATTGGATGAGATTGCTGAGCTGTTCGGGCGTCGGCGTCATCC
>JAQGHK010000435.1 GCA_028288875.1 Phycisphaerales bacterium
GGCCAGTGGATTCCCGGACGGCCGCGGCGACTTCGACGCCGGATCGATAGCCGACGCCCCGAAGTTCACCGGGGTCAAACGGCACCTGCCACTCGGCCATCTCGATCGGATCGACGGCCTTCCGTCCCAGCGATTGGCCATTCAAAAAGAGCTCGACGGCGTCGCAGTTCGTGAGCGTCTGAACGCGTACGACTTCGCCCTGAGTCGAATTCCAGTGCGGCGCGAGATACAGCATCGGCGCGTCCGTGAAATACGCCTTGTGTCGCCAGAACGCGTCCTTCTCAAAGCCGCACAAGTCGAGCAGGCCCCAGTGCGACGTCACACTCGGCCACTCATGCGGGCTGGGTTCGCCGCGATAGTCAAAACCCGTCCAGACGAACATACCAGCCATCCAGGGACGCGATCTGATCTGCCGCCATGCCTCACGAGCGCTGCTGCCCCATCGTTCGTGATCGTCGTCGTAGGATGCGAACTGAAACTTGCTCGCATCCGTCTTGTAAACGCCGCGCGTGCTAAGCGTGCAGCCCGTTTCGCTCGACAGCACTGGCTTGTTTGGCCATTTCGCGTGAAAGGGATCAAGCGTGGCAAAGCTGTAATTGATCGACATAACGTCGATCGTTTCGCTCATCGCATTGTCATTCAGAATGCCGCCGCTGATCGCCGCGGTTACCGGGCGGCTGTCGTCCAAGCGCTTGACCTCCCGCGCCATGGTGTCTGCGATGTTCTTCGCCACGGGTGTTCCCTGGATCGACTCTTCGTTACAGATGCTCCAGAGGACTACGCTCGGATGATTGAAGTCGCGCCGCACCATCGCGCTGAGCTGCGAAAGATGTTCGGGCGATGAGCCGAACGTGCGATTCTCGTCCATCACCAGCATGCCGAGTTCATCGCATGCGTCCAGCAGTTCTGGCGCCGGCGGATGATGGCCAACACGGTAGGCGTTGCAGCCCATGTCTTTTAGGCGCTGAATGCGGAAACGATGGATGGAGTCTGGCAAGGCCACGCCAAGACCGGCGTGGTCTTGGTGATTGCAGGTGCCTTTGAGCAGAACCCGACGGTCGTTGAGGAAGAAGCCTTCGTCAGCATCAAAGCGAACCGTGCGAAACCCTATTTGTTGCGAGCACTCATCGATGAGACTTCCGTCGCGAAGTAACTCGCACCGCAGCCGATAAAGCGTAGGAGAATCGAGGTCCCATCGTTTCGGCGCGATGACAGTTAAACCTTTCGCCGTCGATTGAAGTCGGTGGTGGACATCAAAAAGGAAGGACTCCTGGGCACTGACGGTTTGACCAGCGCAATCGATTAGAGTCCACCGAACCGACAAGCTTGCCGCATTTCCTCCAGTGGCTATCGAAACCGCACCCACCACCTGCCATGTGGCTTCAGTAAGCGCGACTCTTTTTACGGTGATGTTGAATGTGCGATCTACGATCCCGAGCCGTGGCCGTTTCGTCAGCCACACGTGTCGATAAATCCCCGCCCCTTCGTACCACCACCCTTCCATCGGCGTGGCGTCCACTCGCACGGCGATTACGTTCAATTCATCGCCATAGGTGGCCACGTCTGTGAAGTCGACGTCGATCGGCAGGTAGCCGTTGAAGCTGCGGGCGAGCAGATGCCCATTTAGGTATACCGTGGCGTGGGAGGCGATGCCGTCAAAGCGAAGGCTCAGGGTTTTGCCCCGATCAGCCTCGTCCAGCGCGAACGTTCGGCGGTACCAGCCGATACCGCGGGGGAGAAATCCGCTATTGACGTGATTGGCGAGGTCAAACGGGCCGTCCAAGGACCAATCGTGGGGGATTGTCACGACTCGCCAGTCCGAATCATCGAAATTGCCTCGGGCCGCCCCGCGGGCCCAGCCGGCCTTGTTCGCCATGTAGGCGGCCAGGTGTTTATTGGCCAAAGGGGCCGGAACGTCGCCGCGGTGGAAGCGCCAGTGATCGTCCAGCCTCAGAATTTGCCTCGAATCCGCCATCGACACAAACCCTAAAGAGCTGTCGGGATTGCGTCAATTCATAAAAACGTGACGCGGGACCGCAGTGAAATGGGGTGCGCGTAACCCTAAACTGCGTGAATGGCCGATTTAACGGTCATGCGAGACAAACCTTTGACCACCGTGCCGACTCAACCCGTTTCTCCCACCCGCCGCGGGTTCCTACGTGGGATCGGCGGCGCGTTGGTTGTAGCGGCCGTGGCCCCTGCCTTTGCTGGCGAAAATAAGGCGACCGCTAACCGAATTTCCATCGCGGATCGAGCCGTCGGCCAAAGGCAGTCGCTGGGCAGCTTTGCGGTCGCCGCGGCCGCGGGAGCCAGTGCCCTTGAACTCGACTTCGGCCGCCTCGGCTCGCGGCCGGCCATGCAGACCCGCCTGAACAGCGCCGCTGGGCGGCAGCAGTTCGTCGATGCGGCGCAAACCGCCGGCATCGCAATCAGTTCGCTCGCATTCTCCGCCTTTACCGAACAATCTTTCGCCGACCATCCGAAGGCCGTCGATTACGCTGACGACCTTATTTACACCGCCGGCCAGATGGGCGTGCGCATTTGCGTGCTGCCGATCGGCCTGAATGACGAGCTCGCCGATGCCACCCTTCGCGAGCGTGCCGTCGAACGCCTGAAACTCATCGCCCCACTCGCCCAACGAGCGGGCGTCGTCCTGGCAGTCGATGCGGCCATGCACGCCGTCGAAATGAACCAGTTGTTGAACGATGTCGGCTCACCGACCGTACAGGCTTGTGTGTCAGCAGATCCATTTGGCGGCATTGGCCGGGCGTTCGGCATCCTCGGTGCTGATCGCATCGCTCAGATTCGATTTCAGTTTGATGACTCGACCGACCAGTCGGCCGCTCTGTCCGCGTTGCACAACGTGTGCACGGCGGCGGGCTGGCAAGGCTGGACTGTGATTGATCGCCCCGCCACGTCGGCCGGGGATGTTTTGGGGGACGCCGGGTTGGCCGTGCGGCGTCTTGCAGGGGCCTTCACCACGAACTACGCATGAGCCCGATTGCCTCATTCGCCCCGCCGCGTATTGCCACCGCTGTCCCGACAACGGAACAGTGGGACTACCACGAGTTCGCCTTCAACGGGCCCTCGGGCGGGAACCCTTTCACGGACGTCGACCTCGCCGCCACCTTCAGCCACGGCAGCACGCAATTGCACGTGCCAGGCTTTTATGACGGCGACGGTGTCTACCGCATTCGCTTTATGCCGACGCTGCCGGGCGAGTGGACGTTCGTCACGTCCAGCAATGTCAGCGCGTTGAACGGCAAGGCCGGTCGCCTGCATGCCGTCGCGGCCCGCGGGGCCAATCACGGCCCGGTGCGCGTTGCCAACACGTTTCACTTTGCTCACGCCGATGGCACGCCGCACCGCTCTTTCGGTACCACAGCCTATTCGATGGCGCATCAAGGCGACGTGCTGGAACGTCAAACGCTCGAAACCCTGGCGGCGGCTCCTTTCAACAAGGTTCGGCTCTGCGTGTTTCCGAAGCGCTACGCCTACACTGCCAGCGAGCCGGAGTTTTACCCATTCGAGGGCACGGCGCCGTGCGCGTGGGATTTCACGCGTTTCAATCCGGCCTTCTTCCAGCACTTTGAATCGATCCTGCTGAAGCTTCGCGAGCTGAATATCCAAGCGGATCTGATCCTGCTGCACCCTTACGATCGCGGCCACTGGGGCTTTGACCGCATGCCGCCGGAAGCGGACGATCGCTACCTGAAGTACGCCGTCGCCCGCTTCGCCGCGTTCCGCAATGTCTGGTGGAGCCTGGCGAACGAGCACGACTTCATGAAGGAAAAGCAGCCGGACGATTGGCACCGTTTCGGCCCGCTGGTGGCCGAGGCCGATCCGTACGGCCACTTGCTGAGCGTGCACAACGGCTTTGTGATTTTCGATCACTGGAAGCCGTGGGTTAGTCACGTTTCGATGCAGAACGGCTCGGCCGTCGCCGATTTTGGTCGCGCGGGCATCTATCGCGATGTCTATCGCAAGCCCATCGTTTACGACGAGTGCAAATACGAAGGTGACATCGATCAGCGCTGGGGCAACCTCAGCGCCGAAGAGATGGTGCACCGCTTCTGGCAGGGCATGATCGCCGGCACCTACGTCGGCCACGGTGAAACCTACAAGCACCCCGACGACGTCATCTGGTGGGCCCGCGGCGGCAAACTGCATGGCCAGAGCCCGGCGCGCATTGAGTTCTTCCGCAAACTGCTCGATACCGCCCCGCCCGAAGGGCTCGATCCGATCGACAAGTGGCAGGACCTGCACACCGTCGGCCAGCCGGGCAAGTACTACCTGATCTATTTCGGTAAAGAGACGCCGAATGAATGGCGCTTTGAACTACCTCGCCAAGGCTTGGCGACGGGCATGAAGTTCCGGCTCGACATCGTTGATACGTGGAATATGACGGTGACGCAGTCGAATGGCGCGTACTCCATCAACGCCGACACAACCTATCGGTATCACGCAGACGGCGACCCCACGATCGCCCTGCCCGGCCGCCCTTGGATGGCGCTGCGGCTGACACGAATCGACACCGGCGAAGAAATCGCCGCCGTCGATCGTGTGATCTACGGCGAATCTTAATTTCCGCCGCGGCGGACGGTGGCGGAGTGTCCCTTGATCAATCGCCTCATACCCGGCGTTGCCGGCCTGCTATGGATGGTCACGCTGAGTGCCTCGGCCATGGCGGCGAATGATGCGCTCACCATTCGCACGCCGGCCAATGCTTCGCCGCGCATCCTGTTCGCCGCCGAACGACTCAAGAACGAAGCAAACAAGCAAAACGTAGCCGGCGCGCGAAATATAGTTCTTTCGCGCGCGACCGACGCCGACTGCCCCGCCATTCCCAAGCCGACCGCGAACGAAGGTTTTTCGATCGGCACACTGCCCGACGGCGCAATTGCTATCGTCGGCACCGATGACACCGGCGTGTTATATGGCGCGCTCGACTTACAGCAGCGCATGGCCGACGCGAAACGCCTGCCGGCGAAAGTGGAGGTCGCCGATGCTCCGAAGTTCATCATGCGCGGCGCCGTCATCGGCATGCAGAAAACATTCATTCTGCCGGGCCGCAAGGTGTACGAATATCCGTACAGGCCCGAGCTGTTCCCGTTCTATTACGACAAAGCATTCTGGGCCGAGTACTTGGATTTTCTCGTCGCCCATCGCTTCGACACGCTGTTCCTCTGGAACGGCTGCCCGTTCTCATCGCTGGTGAACGTACCCGGCTATGAAGAGGCGCTCGAAGTGCCACCGGACGTGTTCGCGAAGAATCAGGAGATGTACCACTACATCACCGCCGAGTGCGATAAGCGCGGCATCTGGCTGGTACAGATGTTCTACAGCATCATCGTGCCGCAGCCGATGGCGAAGAAGTACGGCACAGATACACAACAGACCGCACCGACGGATTGGGCTTCCGACTACACCCGCAAGGCCATCGCGCAGTTCGTGAAGGAATACCCGCAGGCCGGCCTGATGCCGTGCCTTGGCGAAGCGCTGCAGGGCATCGATAACCAGAAATTCTGGCTGAACGAAGTCACCATCGCTGGTGTCAAAGACGGCATGAAGTTGGCCGGCCTGACCGAAGAGCCGCCGATCGTCATCCGCACGCATGCCACCGATCTGCGAAAGATCCTGCCGGACACGCTGAAGATTTATAAAAACATCTACACCGAAGCGAAGTTCAACGGCGAATCACTCACCACCTATGAGCCGCGCGGCAAACGCCAAGTCGTCCACCAGGCCATGGGTGATCTGGGAGCCAAGCATCTCATCAACGTTCACATTCTGGCGAATCTGGAACCATTTCGTTACGGGGCTCAGCGATTCATCAAACAATGCATGCAGGCCGCACGCGATCGACTGCACGCGGTGGGGCTTCATCTGTATCCGCTCGACTACTGGTCGTTTCCCGAGACGCCGGATCTGATCGCCGGCGGCACTCCACTAAAAAGCATCGACCGCGACTGGGACTGGTACACGGCCTGGTCTCGATACGCCTGGAACCCGGATATCCCGGAAGCCGAAGACCACGCCTGGTGGGTGAATCAACTCGCGCAGCGCTACGGAAACAAGGAAGCGGCGGAAAAGATTCTCGCGGCCACGAATGACGCCGGCGAATGCGCCCCGCGTATCCTTCGCCGCTATGGCATCACTGAAGGAAATCGGCAGACCATGTCGCTCGGGATGACGCTGGACGAACTGGTCAATCCGACCAAATACCACGCGTTCGAAGAATTGTGGGAGAGCCAGTCCCCGCCCGGCGAACGATTGGACGAATTCGTCAGCCACGAACTGGCGAACAAGCCGCACGTTGGCGAAACGCCCGTCAGCATCAACGCGGAAGTACGGCAGTTTTCTAAGCAGGCGGTGGATTCGATCGACGCGGCCAAATCGCTCGTAACGCAGCACGTGGATGAATTTGAGCGCGTGCGTTCGGACATTCATGCCATTCGCCTGATGAGCGAAAGCTACTGCGAAAAGACAGAAGCCGCCGTGCTGGTGCTGAAGAATGCACAAACGGGAAATCTTGCCGACTTGGAAGCCGCCCGGCCCCATTTAGCTAAATCACTTGAGCTGTACAAACAACTCGCCGATCTGACGGCCAAGACCTACCGCTTCGCCAACACGATGCAGACCAGCCAGCGGCGCATTCCTTTCAGTGGCGGCAAAGACGGCCAGCCGGCGAACTTTCACTGGTCGCAACTGGTCCCGCTGTACGAGAAAGAACTGGCCGATTTTGATCAGCGTTTGGCCGACCTGACGTCCGGCAAAGTGACGGCCGATCAGCTCGTCGAGCCGCTCAAGCCGGCCGCCGTCACCGTAATAAGCGGCGGCGAGGCTTTCACTGTGAACGAAGATGCGAAGGTTTACACTGATCGCGATTACGGCATTCACGCTGTCGCCGGCGAACTACGCGGTCTAACCGGCATCCGTTTTGAGCATTCACTGGCGAAGGACAATAAGCTTCCGCCAATCCTTTTCGAATCGAAAGTGCCGGTAACTGTTCTCGTCGGTTACATCAGGGAAGCACGCCCGTTCTGGCGGAAAGTGCCAGACCTGGAGACTGATGCAAGCGCTATTGATCAATACACAAGCGAACCCGTGCTGCAGAACGCAGCCGCAATCGATGGCTTACCGCCAATAGACGTCTACGGCGTAAAGTTTCCGGCCGGTCAGCAGACCTTGGCCCTTCGCGGCGAAGGCAGCTTCGTGATCCTCGGGATCGTCCCGCAATCGACACCATTGCCTAAACGCAATGCCAAGCTGGGCGTATCTCCTTAAGCTACCTGCATGACAACGCACCTGCTCAAATCGGATACGTTCGCCCATTACGCGGATGCATTTTCCGCCGGCGAACCGGAGGGCGTGGTCAACCTCATCCCCGATGCCAAGGCCTGGCAGTGGATCAGCGCGAACGCCCCGCTGTTTGAATGCCCCGATCCGACGATTCAGAAGATCTATTACTACCGCTGGTGGACGTTCCGCAAGCACATCAAGCAGACGCCCGTCGGCCGGATTGTGACGGAGTTTATTACGCCAGTTCGGCACGCGGCAAGCCACAATGCAATCAGCTGCGCACTCGGCCATCACTTGGCCGAAGGACGCTGGCTGGCGGATCAGTCGTTCTTGGACGAGTACGTCAAATTCTGGTTCATCGCCAATAACGGCCAGCCCGAGCCGAAGTTTCATGGCTTCAGCAGTTGGCTGGCAGCCGCGTTGGTGGATCGGGCGAATGTCACCGGCGACTGGATGTTCGTCGAAAACATGCTCGACGATCTCATCGCTGACTTTGCGCACTGGAAGCAGGAACGGCGGATCGAAGATGGCCCGCACGCCGGCCTGTATTGGCAGTACGACGTGCGCGATGGCATGGAGGAATCGATCACCGGCTCGCGCAAGATCCAAAACGCCCGGCCGACGATCAGCACGTACATGTTCGCCTACGCCCGCGCGATCGCCACGATCGCCAAACGCGCCGGCCGTGAAGATGTGGCTCATAATTTCGAAGACGAAGCCCAGGCGCTCAAGCGGCGCGTACAGACCAATCTCTGGGACAAAGACGCGCAATTCTTCAAAGCCACGGTCGACGCGAAGCATCTGTCAGACGCTCGCGAAGCGATCGACTTCATTCCGTGGACGTTCAATCTGCCCGACGCCGGCTACGAAGCGGCGTGGAAGCAATTGCCCGACCCCGCCGGCTTCTGGGCACCCGCTGGCCTGACGACGGCGGAGCGTCGCCACCCGAAGTTCCGCTCCAACGGTGTCGGCCGTTGTGAATGGGACGGCGCCTGCTGGCCATTCGCCACGAGTCAGACCGTTGACGCGATGGCCAACGTCCTGCGCCACTACAAGCAGGATTTCATCACACGCCAGTACCTGCTGGAGTCGATCCAGATTTACGCCAAGGCCCATCACAAAGACGGTCACTGCTACATCGGCGAATACCACGACGAAGTAACCGGCGAATGGCTCAAAGGCGATAATCCGCGCAGCGATTTCTATAACCACTCCACCTACGCCGATCTGGTGATTCATCACCTCGTCGGGCTGGTGGCGCGCAGCGATAACGTGATCGAAGTCGATCCGCTTCTGCCAGCCGGCGCTTGGCCGTGGTTTTGCCTGGATGGCGTGAGCTATCACGGCCAGTCGGTCACTGTGCTTTGGGATGAGACGGGCGAGCGCTACGGCCGCGGTAAAGGTTTGCGCGTCCTGCTCAACGGAAACGAGATCGGCCAGCGCGCGAACCTCGGCCGGCTGGAGTGCGCTTTTAAGAAATGATGCTGGCGCAACTTCGGGGGTCTTTATGTCCCCGCAGTGCGGCCGTCGGCTCGATTGGACGATTCAAATGACTCAAAACCGATTCGCCTGCACCGCTGCCGTCACCGCCGTCCTCGCGTCGATTACGCTCAGCTCTGCCGCCGATCCTTCCACTCAGCCCGCAACCCGAACCGCCACAAAAGCGGCCGCCACTAAGCCCGCAGCCAAACGGCCCGCGCCCCAGCCGGCCGTAAGCGAGCGCGGCGGCAAGTTGAGCTACGTCACACAGCCCAACGGCGATCGCGTGCCCGATTTTTCCTATGCAGGCTATGCGGGCAGTAATCGACCGATCCCCACCGTGCCCGCCAAGCTCCTCGTCGGCGCTCCGGCTGAGGACAACACGCGCGCTATCCAAGCCGCCATCAATCAGGCCGCCAAACTTCCGCTCGACGCCGACGGCTTTCGCGGCGCCGTGCTGATCCCGCCGGGGCAATACAAAGTCAACGGCGCTGTAAAGATCAGCACCAGCGGCGTCGTTCTTCGCGGCAGCGGCGCAAGCGAAAACGGCACCACACTGCTGGCCACCGGCACCGACCGGCGCACGGTCATTGAAATCGCCGGCGGAGCGCCGGCAGACGACTCGGATGCAACGCCGATTGCGGATTCTTACGTCCCGGTCGGCGCGATGCAGATTACGGTTGCCAAGACCGGTTCCATCAAAGGCGGCGATCGCATCATCATCCGCCGCCCCAGCACGGAGAACTGGATCGAAGCCATCGGCATGGACGATTTGGGCGGCGATCGTCACGGCCCCAGTTGGAAGGCCGGCACACGCGACGTTACGTGGGATCGTGGCGTGACGAAAGTCGAAGGTAACAAGTTAACGCTGGATGCGCCGCTGACCCTCGCGATCGATGCCAATTTCGGCGGAGCAATTGTCGCCAAATCGAACTGGCCAGCTCGAATCACGAATGTTGGCGTCGAGAATCTGCGGATTATTTCGACTTACAACGAGAAGAACCCGAAGGATGAAGAACACGCCTGGTTGGGCGTGGGCATCAACAATGCGCAGGACGCATGGGTGCGCCGGGTGACGTTTGAACATCTCGCCGGTTCGGCCGTGGCCGTTTGGGAGTCGGCCAGCCGTGTGACCGTTGAAGACTGCAAATCGCTTCAGCCTGTCGGTGAAATCGGTGGCCTTCGGCGGAACAGTTTCTTCACGACCGGCCAGCAGGTGCTAATGCAGCGGCTGCATTCCGAAGCCGGCGTGCACGATTTTTCCGTCGGCTTTGGCGCGGCCGGGCCGAACGCGTTTGTGCAGTGCGAGTCCGTTCGTTCCCTCGGCGAAAGCGGGCCGATCGATAGCATCGCGTGCGGCACCCTGCTCGACCGCATTCGCATCGACGGCCAGCCGCTCTCGCTGCGCAACCGCACCTATCAAGGACAGGGCGTCGGCTGGGCCTCGTTCAACGGCGTCCTTTGGAACTGCACATCGCCTGTGATCGAATGTTGGCAACCGCCGACGGCGCAGAACTGGTCATTCGGCGCTTGCGGCGAATTCTCCGGCAACGGCGCGTGGTCTGGCTCGAACGACGACGTGAACCCGGCCAGCCTGTTCATGACGCAGCTCGGCGAGCGCATTGGTGCTGATCGGGCGCGGCAGGCCGTTGAACTCAATCTACCGCCCGTCCAAGGGTCACGTGCCCCAACGCTGGAAAGTGCGGCCGAAGCAATCGAGATTTCGATGACGCCGCGCGTGGACATGGCGCACTGGATCGATGACGTCGCCCAGCGAAGCCCGCTTCCGATCGCGGCCGATGGGGTCGCGAAAGCCGATCGCCCGCAGGATCTGCCGACCGAACAAGTCGCCGCCAAAAATATTAAGATCGTCAACGGCTGGCTGACAATCGACGGCAGACTGATCACCGGGCACGAAATGGGCGTGCCGTGGTGGAACGCCAGTGTGCGCGGCACCGAATACACTAAGGCCAGTCCCGCACTCACGCGTTTCGTTCCCGGCCGCACGGGCACAGGGCTGACGGATGACCTCAATCAGTTCGTCACGGGCATGCTGGATCGCGGCCAGGTGTCGGTCTGGCAACATCCGCCGCTCTGGTACGAACGCCGGCGAGACGACCACGAGCGCGTGCAGCGCATGGACGGCGATGTCGTCGCGCCATTCTATGAAACGCCATGGGCGCGTAGCGGCATCGGCCGCGCTTCGGATGGCCTGAGCAAATTCGATGTCACCAAGCCCGATGTCTGGTATTTCTCGCGACTGAAACAGTTTGCCGATCTCGCCAGCCAGAACGGCTTGGTGCTGTTCAGCGGGCTGTACATGCAACACAATATTCTGGAAGCGGGCGCGCACTACGCAGACGCCCCGTGGCGGCCCGCAAATAACATCAACCCGGTCGGTATTCCCGAACCCGTTTTCTTCGCCGGCGATAAACTTATTTATGTCGCCAAGCAGTTCTACGACGTCACGAATCCGGACCGACGCGCGCTGCATCGCACGTACATGCGGAATGCGCTCAACGAATTGGGTGACAAGCCGAACGTGATTTTCTTCCTATCTGAGGAATACACCGGGCCGCTGGAGTTCACGCAGTTCTGGCTCGATACGGTCGCCGAGTGGGAGGCCGAGACCGGCAAGCATCCGTTGATCGCGCTCTACGCGCCAAAAGATGTCACCGACAGCATCCTGAACGACCCGAAACGTGCGGCCGTCGTCTCCCTGATCTACCACCGCTTCAATAACGACGACGGTTGGTGGTATCAGCCGGATGGCACGTTGTACGCCCCACGCGGCGGGCAGAACCTTTCGCCGCGACAATGGATTCGGCTGGAAAAGCCGAAGTATGCCGGCTTCGATCAGGTCGTACGGGCCGTGTCAGAATATCGAAGAAAGTATCCGGATAAGCCTTTTGTCTACGAAGGGCCGAGCGAGCTTGCGTGGGCAGTGCTGCTTGGCGGTGGATCACTGACGTCCGCGCCGATCGATCCAGCACTCGCAGCCATTCTGCCGACGATGAAGCCGGCGCCAGCATCGGAGGGCGTCTACGGCCTCGCCGATGCGGAGGGGAAGAACATGCTGATCTACGACAACGGCAAGAGTCTCAGCGAACTCGTGCGCCAACAGGGTGCGACGTTCGAAGCCCGTCGCGTTGATTCGCGCAGCGGCAAGCTGTCAGACTGGAAGGACGATACGTCGGCGGATCGTCGTGACATTCTATGGCTGCACAAGAAATGATGGCCTGCGCCGACTGGCACTGCATCTGCGCTGCAACTCAATCGCGATCGCTGAACTTCGCGTAAAATGAAACAGATGAATGCCACCGCCGGACACGCCCCGCTGACCGACACGCGCCGCAGCGCCAGCGCCGCCCTCAGCGGCGTCGGTCTGACCGACGTTAAGTGGACCACCGGCTTCTGGGCCGACCGCTTTCGCCACACGACTGAGGTATCCGTGCCGTCGATGGGGAAGCTGTTCCAGGAAACAGAGCGCATCAAGTATCTCGGCAATTTCGAAGTCGCCGCCGGCCTCGTCGAAGGTCGCTATCGTGGTCCGACTTGGAATGACGGCGATTACTACAAGTGGCTGGAGGCCGTCGCCGCGATTTACGCGGTCAATCGTGACCCGAAGCTCGATCTGCTGATGGACGAAAGCATCGCTTTGATTGCAAAGGTGCAGTCGCCGCAGGGTTATATTCACACCCGCGTGCTCATTGGCGAGAAAGGCGAGAATCCGCCCAAGCGTTTCGCCGAGCCGCTGCACTTTGAGATGTACAACATGGGCCATCTCCTCACGGCCGCATGCGTGCATCATCGCGCGACCGGGAAGACAAACTTTCTTGACATCGCGATCAAGGTCGCCAACTTTCTGGATAAGCACTATGCCAATCCCACCAGCGAACACGCCCGCCATGGCGTCTGCCCGTCTCACTTGATGGGCCTCGTCGAACTGTATCGCGACACCGGCGATGAGCGCCATTTGCGCACGGCCGAGCGGCTGGTGGAGATGCGAGGGAAAGTCGTCAAAGGCGACGACGACAACCAGGACCGCATCCCCTTCCGCCAGCACACCACCGCACATGGCCACGCGGTACGGGCCACCTATCTGTACGCAGGCGTGGCCGACATCTACGCGGAGAACGGCGATGCCACCCTACTTACGCCGCTGACCAAAGTCTGGGACGATCTTGTCCGCACCAAGCTTTACATCACCGGCGGCTGCGGCGCGTTGTTCGACGGCGCCAGCCCCGACGGCAGCGAAGACCAGGGCAATATCACGCGCGTCCACCAGGCATTTGGCCGCAGCTACCAGCTTCCGATGGCCACAGCACACAACGAAACTTGTGCGGCCGTGGGCAATGCCCTGTGGAACTGGCGCATGTTCCTCGTCACCGGCGAAGTGAAGTACGCCGATCTGCTGGAATGGACGCTCCTCAACAGCGTGCTCGTCGGCGTCAGCCTCAATGGCGACAAATATTTCTACACCAACACGCTGCGCCGCACGGCCGACGAACCGCACAAGCTACGAATGGGCCGCGAGCGTCAGCCATTCTTCAGTTGGTTCTGCTGCCCGCCGAACGCCGTCCGCACACTGGCCGAAAGCACCAGCTATGCCTACGCCGTGGGCGAAGACTCGATCACCACGGTGGTGTACGGCAGCAGCGTTCTCAATACCGTCCTTCCCAATGGCGTCCACGTTAAGCTGACGCAGAACACCGAATACCCTTGGAACGGCAGGATCAAGATCACGATTGATGCAAGCCAAGGTTCCGCTTGGGCGCTGCGCCTTCGCATCCCCGGCTGGGCCAAGTCGGCAACTCTTCTGCTCAATGGCCAAGACACCGGCATCGTTGCGCCCACTGGCGAGTTCATCGAATTAAAACGCGAATGGGCTGCCGGCGATGGCGTCACGCTCGACCTGCCGATGCCCGCGCGGCTGGTTGAGGCGAACGCCCACGTCGAAGAAACGCGCAATCATTTCGCCGTCGTACGCGGGCCGGTCGTTTACTGCCTTGAATCACCCGACCTGCCCGCTGGCGTGAAGCTGTCAGATATTTACGTCCCCCCGACGGCCGAGTTTACGCCGCAGCCAAACACGGCCGGATTGGACGGCGTGCCGTCCCTCACCGCGCATCTGATCGCCAAGCCGTCGCGCGATTGGAACGGGCTGCTGTACCGCGATGTGGAGCCCGAACAGCCCACGCCAGTCGACGTCCGGCTGATTCCTTATTTTGCATGGGGCAATCGCGGCACAACAGAAATGTCGGTCTGGCTGCCACGAATCGGTTGAACCCACATTGGCTGAGGAGAGACTTTCATGAATTCATGCATCATCCGCCGGGCTCTATTGGCTGGCGCAGCGCTATCCATCCTCGTCGCCCCTGCAATGTTGTGCGCGCAGGATCAAACCGTAGCCCAGCCGGCCGACAAATCTGCCCAGATGAATCCCAACACCACGCTCTGGTACGACAAACCCGCGGCCAAGTGGGAGGAGGCCCTGCCCGTCGGCAGCGGCCGGCTTGGGGCAATGGTGTTCGGCGGCGTCGAGAGCGAACGCATTCAGTTCAATGAAGACACGCTCTGGACCGGTAAGCCGCAGGATTACGTACGGCCAGGCGCCATCGACGGCTTGCCAGAAGTCCGCAAGCTGATCTTTGATGCCGCCAAATCCGGCATTTCCAAAGATGATCAGAAGGCACTGGTCGATCAGGCCGCTGACGTGTTTCGTGCGAAGATGATCAGCAAGCCGGTTCGCCAGAAGGCGTATCAGCCGTTCGGCGATCTTCGACTCACCTTCCCGAACCTCGGCCAAGCGACGGCATATCGCCGCCAAGTGGATCTAACCAGCGCGCTCGCCGTCACGTCATTCACCATCGGGGACATTGGCTACTCGCGCGACGTGTTCGCCAGCTATCCGGACAATGCGATCGTCGTTCACTTGACCGCCACGCAACCAGGAAAGATCAGCTTTCGGCTGAAGATGGATAGCCCGCACGCCGCGATCCAGATGTCAGGCGTCGGCCAGGACACGCTTGTGTTGACCGGCCAAGTGCACGACACCGTCCCCAACACGATTATCAAAGACGGCAAGATTTCTCGCGAGAACATGCCCGATGTGCCAGACGATGAGGGCACGAAATTTGAATCGCGTGTCCGCATCATCCCGGTCGGCGGCAAAGTCCATGTGGACGGCGATGAAGCTGTCGTAGAAAATGCGGACAACGTATCGCTTGTGCTGGTCGCCGCGACGAGCTTCACGAATTGGCAGGACGTGAGCGGCGATCCGGCCGCTCGCGTTGCCGCTTATCAGAAGGCAATCGCCGACAAGGACTACGACACGCTGCGGGCCGACCACCTGAAAGATTTCCAGAACCTCTTCGGGCGGGTCAGCATTGACCTCGGCCATTCGGCCTCTGAGAAACTGCCAACGGACCAGCGGCTGAAGATTGCCAACAAGGTGGCCAATCCGACCGCCACCACGAAGAAAGACGTCCCCGCTCCGACCGAATTGAAGGGCGGCATCACCAGCGATCCCTCGCTCGTCAGTCTGTTCTTTAATTACGGCCGCTACATGCTGATCACCAGCAGCCGGCCGCACACGCAGGCCGCCAACCTGCAGGGCGTGTGGAATGAACTCATCAACCCGCCATGGGAGAGCAAGTACACCACGAACATCAACGCCGAGATGAACTACTGGCCGGCCGAGCTGACGAACCTCAGCGAGTGTCACGAGCCATTGTTCGACATGATCGATGATCTGCGCGTCAGCGGCGCTCGCACGGCCAAGGAAATGTACGGCGTTCAACAGGGCTGGGTGCTTCACCACAACACCGATATCTGGCGTGGCACGGCCCCCATCAACAACATCGATGGCATGTGGACCACCGGCGGCGCGTGGCTTTGCCATCACCTGTGGGAGCACTACCAATTCACCGGCGATAAAGAATTTCTGGCCAAGCGGGCATACCCCGCCATGAAGGAAGCCAGCGAATTCTTCATCGGGTTCCTCATCCAAGACCCGCACAGCGGCAAGCTCGTCACTAACCCAGCCCACTCGCCCGAGCAGGGCGTGCTGAACGCTGGTCCTGCAATGGACATGCAGCTAATCCGCGCCCTGTTCGATTACACGACCGAGGCCGCGCATGATCTCGGCGATATCGATAAAGAATTTATTGCCAGGGTGGCCCAGACGCGGAACCAACTCGTGCCGGATCAAATCGGCCAGCACGGCCAGCTCCAGGAATGGCAGGCGGACATCGATGTACCGAACAACAATCACCGGCACATGTCGCCGCTGTGGGGCCTATATCCTGGCACCGCATTGGCTCAGGCCGACAGCAATAAAGACGTTTACAACGCGGCGAAGCTGCTGTTGAGCTGGCGCGGCGACGGCAGCACCGGCTGGAGCTACGCCTGGCGCATCCCACTCTGGGCCCGCGTCGGCGACGGCGAGATGGCCTATCGGCAGCTTGCCCTCCAGATGGGCAAGCGGCTTCTGCCGAACATGTTTGATTTGTGCGGCCCATTCCAAGCCGACGGCAACTACGGCGCGACGGCCGGCATCGCGGAGATGCTGCTGCAAAGTCATCAACGCGGCACGCTGATGAAGGACGACAAGCCCGTCGATTATTACATGCTTGATCTGCTTCCCGCCCTGCCGAAGGCGTGGCCGACCGGATCAGTTCATGGTTTGAAGGCCCGTGGCGGGTTCGTCGTGGACATCGACTGGGCCGACGGCAAACTCACCGAAGTGCACATTCAAAGCTTGCTCGGCAATCCGCTCGGCCTGCGCAAGCCGGGAGAGCTGTGGAAGACGATCACCATTCCATCTGGGAAAACGATCACGCTGACCGGGGACCTTGTGGCGCCGGGTGTCCGGCGAATGCCCGCCCCGCCGGCCCGTCCATAAAGGTCTCTCATGCCGACCACTCCAGACGTCACGCCCTCCGATATCGTCGTCATCGACGGCCCCGAGCAGGCGACCGTTGATCCCGTTCCATCGCTCGCCGATGCCGGCCTGCAGCCAGTCCTCGGCGCGCAGGCGTGGCACGTATTTCGCGCCACCCGTGGCGTGCCCGAGCAGGCCGATGGTTACGGCTGGACGTACAACCACCACATCGACATCGCCGAATGGAAAGGTCTTTACTACGTCGGCTGGAACAGCTGCGAGAAAGACGAAGATGTCTGGCCAAGCCGCGAGCTCTACAGCACGTCGGCCGACGGAGCGACGTGGGACCCGCCGCGTGAACTTTTCCCGCAAGGCCAATCGACGTGCCTGCGGATGTACTTCTATCACGCGCCCAACGGCCGAATGCTGGCGATTGCGGGTCTGCGCACCAGCCACGAACTGGTCGATGAAGAAACCAAGGGCAGCCTGATCGTTCGACAGATCATGCCGGATCACGCGCTTGGACAGGTCTACCTGCTGCAACGCGTTGGCCAAGCAAAAAGCGATCTGGCCGCGTTTGACTCGTCGCCGGACCGCGCATTCATCGAAGCGTGCCGGCACCTGCTGGGAAACACTGTTTACCTCGAACAGCAGGATCTCGGCACGCTCCTGCCCGACCGCAAAATGAAGTGGCACACCGCCGCCAATTGGCCCGGCGGCAAGATTCCCGGCGATTCCGAAAAATGGCGCAGCGGAAAGGCCTTCAGTTTCTTCGAACGACCCGACGGCCTGCGTGTCGGCATCAGCAAGATGGGATTTACGACCTGCACCGCCGATGACGGTGCCACTTGGTCTCGCCCTGAGGTTCCGCCGACACTGGTCACGGGCAAAGCCAAGGTCTGGGCGCAGCGTACGAACGACGGTCGGTACGCCTTGGCGTACAACCCAACGCGACGCACGCGATATCCGCTGATCGTCGTCTCCAGCGATGATGCCGTGCATTTCTCCGGCATGCGGATCGTTCAGGGCGAGCTCCCCCGCCAGCGATACCCAGGTGCCCACCGAAGCGTTGGCCCGCAATACACGCGCGGGATCAGCGAGTGGAGCAGTGACGGCTCAATCAACGACAACGCGCTGTGGCTTGTATATTCCATGAGCAAGGAAGACATCTGGGTTAGCCGCGTGCCCTTGCCGATTACGCCCGGTGCGACGGCCGCCGTTGATGACGATTTTTCGAAATTCGCTGTCGGCCCGCGTATTACGAACTGGAATACGTATCGCCCGCGGTGGTCTGACATTCGCGTGGAGGCCGGCACCCTTCAGTTGGCCAACCGCGATCCATATGATTATTCGGCGGCGACGCGCTCGTTCCCGACCGCGGCGATTGTGGAAGTTGAGCTGACCCTCACTGCCGACCAAAGCGATCGCGGCCGATTGGAAATTGACGTTTGTTCCGCAACGGGCGGCGCGTGCCCCGTACGATTGGCCTTGGACGATGCCGGCCAGATCACAGCGGCGGCACGTGGTGAATCGACGGTGCTTGGCTCGTACGCTGCCGGCCGGTCGTTCACACTGGCTATTCGCGCTGATGCGGTCCGGCGGGTCTGGTCGGTGCTGGTGGATGGGCAGATGAAGCTTGACGCCGCGCCGTTTGCGGAAGGCGCCGCCCCACTGCAGCGTGTCACGCTGCGCACGGGTGCCTACCGCAATCTCGGCGGCACCGAGTCTGTGGATCCGAAAACCGATCGGCCGACACCCGAATCGCGATATCGCGTCAATTGGTTACGTGTGACGACCAAACATTAGTCGTTGGCCGATCGCGATGGCGACCGCTCAAACGCCGGCCAGCACCTGCTTCACTGCCCGCTGCCAGCCGGCATGCATCACATCCGCGAGTTCGGCCGGCATGATGGGCGACACGATCGGGCCGCCGCTGACGGCCGCCGCCAGGTCGTCCATCGATCGCACGCCCATGCCTACCAACCCCGCCAGCACCGCGCCCAGTGGCGAACATTCCGCGATTGGAGCAACGGCCACGCCCAGCCGTGTCTGGTCGGCGATGAATTGAATCAGGAACTTGTTGCGAGCTGCCCCACCATCCGCATTCAGCAAGGTCAGCGTTACGCCGGACTGTTCTTTCATGGCATCGAGCACGTCGCGGATCTGATACGCGATCGATTCCAAGGCCGCGCGCAGGACATGATCGCGCGTGCTATGGTTCGACAGGCCCACAATCGCCGCCCGCGCTCCCGGCGACCAGTGCGGGGCACTCAACCCGGCAAAGGCCGGCACTAGGTACACCCCGCCATTGTCGGAAACGGCGTTCGCCGCAGCTTCTGTTTCGGCAGGATCATTGATCAAGTGCAACTGGTCCTTCAGCCAGGCAATCGTCGCCGCTGAGTAGCTGATGACGCCCTCGTAGCAATACGTTGGCCTGCCGGCGTGGGTCCAAGCGATGGTTGTGAGGGCGGCATCGCCGCCGGCTTTGAAGGTTTCGCCGAGATTCTGAAGTACGGACGATCCCGTGCCGAGCGTGACCTTCGCCTGTCCTGGGAGGAAGCAGCGATGGGCGAAGAGCGATGCCTGCGAATCGCCAATCACACCGCAAATGGGCAGTGACGTCTCAAGCAGGCCGTCCAGCGTCGTTTCGCCGAAGCGGCCGGTGGCATCGCGCACTTCAGGCAGCGCCGCCATGGGCACGCCAAAGAGTTTGCAGAGCGAAGCATCCCAGGACAGCGTTTGAATGTTGAACAGCAGCGTGCGACTGGCGTTCGTGGAGTCTGTCGCCAGCACTTGGCCGTCGGTGAGGCGATGAACCAGATACGCATCGATCGTTCCCGCCACGGCCGCCCCACTACGGAGCTTGTCGGCCAGATCCTGCCGGTTCTGCATCAGCCAGGTGATCTTGGAGGCAGAAAAATAGGTGTCGATCTTCAGTCCGGTTTTTTCGGACACTTCCGCGCCATGGCCGGCAGCCAGCAATTGCTGGCAGATCACGTCGCTGCGTCGGTCCTGCCAGACGATGGCCGGTGCCAGTGGCTCACCGGTGCGTCGGTCGAAGACGACCGTTGTCTCGCGCTGGTTCGTAATGCTGAGGCACAGCAGATCGCCAAACGCAGCTGGCTGTTTTTGTTTCAGCTGCGCGACGACCGTGAGCACGTTGTACCAAATCTCATTGGCGTCATGCTCCACCCAGCCCGGCTGCGCGTAGTGCTGCTTGTGATCGATCGAGGCCTTGTCGACAAGATCGCCGGCGTCGGTGTAGAGCAGCGCTTTGGTGGCAGAGGTGCTTTGATCGAGGGCAAGAATGTAGGGCATCGGCCGCCTCTCGTAGGGTGGACACAGCCCACCAATTTGCCGTTCAAAGAAGGTGGGCAGTACCCACCCTACTTCAAGAGCGCCGTCGCGGCGGTCGAGAGGCCTTCCATGCTCAGGCCGTAGTGACGATAGATGTCAGCCTGCGCGCCCGTGACCGTGTACTCATCGGGAATGCCCACGATTTTCAGCTTCGCCATCACGCCAGCCTGCATCAGCGCGCCAGCGCATGCTTCGCCGAGCCCGCCGAAGATGAAATGTTCTTCCGCCGTCACTACCGCGCGGCATTCACGACCGGCTTCCAGCACGGTTTGCACGTCGAACGGTTTAATCGTGTGCATTGAGATCACACGGCAGCTTAGGCCCTTGGTCTGTTTCAAGTGCTCGGCGGCCAGCAGACAGTGGATCACCGTCTCGCCCGTGCCGATGAAGGCGACGTCCGTGCCATCGCGCAGCACGGCAGCCTTACCAAAATCGAATCCGGCGTTGGCCGGATAAAGGTCATATACAGCCGCTTTGCCGAAGCGAATGAACGTCGGCTTGTCATGATCGACGGCGAGCGTGATCGCGGCGCGCGTTTCATGATTGTCGGCCGGCACGACGATGTCGATATTGTTAATCGCGCGGAGCGCCGCAACGTCGTGCAGGCTATGGTGCGTGGTGCCTAGTGCGCCATAGCTCACGCCAGCACTGATACCGATGAGGTTCACGCGGTTGTCGCTGTAAGCGACATCATTCTTGATCTGTTCCAGCGCGCGAGCGGAGAGGAAGCAGGCCGGCGATACGGCGAAGACTTTTTTCCCCGCCGACGCGAGGCCGGCGGCAACGCCCACCAGATTCTGCTCGGCGATGCCGACTTCGACGATCTGATCCGGCAGCGCCTGTGCGAACGGTCCGAGTTTTCCACTGCCGCGGCTGTCGCTGGTGACGGCCAGGATATCGCGATCAAGCTCGGCCATGCTTTGCAGCGTCGTGGCGAACACTTCGAGATTGGCCTTACCCATTTTCAGGCCGAGCGATTCGGCCACTGTCTTCGCGGCCGGGGAGAACATGCTGGGGGCGGGTGCGCTCACAGAGCCCCCGCTTCCACACGTTCGTTCTTCTCAGCTTCCGCGGCGGCGGTAAATGCGGCATCGAGTTCGGCCATGGCTTGTGCGTATTCCTTCTCGCTTGGCACGCCATGATGCCACTTGGCGACGTCTTCCATAAAGCTGACGCCGCGGCCCTTTACCGTGTTCGCGATGACGGCCAGCGGCTTGCCGGTCGTGCGGCAAGTGCCAAGAGTTTCAGTCAGTAGCGGGTAATCGTGGCCATCGATGATGGCCACATCCCAGCCGAACGCTTTGAATTTTTCGTCCAGCGGCTCGTTGCTCATCACGTCACGCGTACGGCCAGAGATTTGTAGCGTGTTGTGATCGACAATGGCGATCAGATTATCCAGCTTGTAGTTGCTGGCGGCCATGGCGGCTTCCCAGTTGCTGCCTTCAGCCAATTCGCCGTCGCCGAGCAGGACGAACACGCGGAAAGCTTTGTTGTCCTTCTTGCCGGCGATCGCCGTACCGACACCGATGCTCAGGCCATGGCCGAGGCCACCGGTGTTGTGCTCGACACCCGGCACGTGCCGCGTTGGATGGCCGACCCAGTGGCTCTGGTAATGGCAGAGCGTTTCCAGCTCCTTCTCGTCGTAAAAACCCTTGTCGGCCAAGACGACGAACAACGCCTCGGCGGAGTGCCCTTTACTTTGAATGTAGCGGTCGCGATCGGGGCTCTTGAACGTCTGCGTCGAGACGTTCAGCACGCGGTTGTACAACACGGTGAGAATGTCCGTGCACGACAGGCTGCCGCCGGTGTGGCCAGCGCCGGCGCCGGTGATGTATTTGAGGATCTTCTTGCGATAGCCGATGGATTTGAGCTGAAGTTGGCGGTCGGTATAAGGCATGGGAAGTCTTTCGTAGCCCGCATCGGGCAATGCCAGATGGTGCGATGAATCGCGCCCCGCGTCCAGACAGAACCCGCACGAAAAAAGTGCGTTTGCACGCAGTCGTAGCGGCTACGAATTACTTGTGCTCGTACAGCGGCCAGCCAAGGTATTTGCCACAGGCCTCTTTCAGCACATCCGCCACATGGCTGCCGTTCACGGCCACGTGATGTTCGTAGCCCTGCTCGCAGACATGGTGCATGAGCTGCTGAAGGTTGGGAATCTGGGCAACGGCGCGATGGCCGAAGGTGTTCAGCTCATCGTTGGTCGTCGTGCCTTGGCCGACGTAGCCGCGGATGATGCCGTTGACGTCGTCGGTGGTGAAGCGGGCATAGGTCAGCGGGCCCGCCGGCGTCCGGCCTTCCATGGCGCCGTAGGTGTTTTCCACGCCAAGCGTACTGCCGAGGATTGGGGCATTCGCCACCTGCGTATCCGGCGCGAACGCCTTCGGCCAGTTACCGCAGTGGAAGAGCACACACTTGTCGTCCTCACCGCCGTAGTTGTTATTCCAATCGACCAAGGCCGACGGCAGTTGGCTGGCGAGACTGAGGGCGTACATACTGAGCGCGCCGGTGACATCCACTTCGCAGGCGCTGGGCATGAGGGCGTTGCTCATCTGGCTCATCCAGGTGCAGGCGTTGCAGCCCCAGTTGGCTTGGAGGCTGGTCCAGCACTGGATGGCCGTGCTGTCGAGCCCGTTATCGGCGACGAAATCGTCCAGCACGACGCCGAGCTTGGCCATCAGGATCTGCTTGTCGCCGGGCACTTTGCCGGTCGGCACGTAAGCCTGCGTCTTGGCTACGTTGGCCTGCACGCGGGCGTCGACATCGGTGAGCTTCTCGGCCTTGCCGAGGATTTCGGACAGGTCGGCCGTGTAAACGGTAATGCCGTGACGCTCGAGAATCTTCTCGCTGTAGCGAACAGTATTGAACGCCCCCGGCCGCGCGCCGATCGCACCGAAGCGGGCCGACTTCAGCTTCTTCACTGTGCGGCAGGTGGCAACGAACTTGGCCAAATCCGCCTTGAACGACGGCTCTTTGATCGGGTGAACAACGTGCTTCTTCGTCAGCGTAAACGGCAGACCTGCCTGGTGCAGATTGTTGCAGACGCTGATTTTCCCGCAGAACGCGTCGCGCCGCCGTTCGACGCCGAGCAGATTCAGGTCGTCCGGGTAGGCCTGAATCAGGATCGGCAGCTTGAACTGCCCGAGTTTGAACACGTTGGCGACGCCGGACTCATTGCCGAAGTTCGGCAAGACGACGATCACGCCGTCGAGTTGATCGCGATGCTGATGGAACAGGTCGGCACACTTCTGAGAATCCGAAAATGTTTCCACACCACCAAGCTTGGTCTGCTCCGGCGTGAGCATGACCGCTTTAAGGCCAAGCTCATCGAAGAGCTTCTGCATGTCTTTCCGCGCCTCACCGACCAGAACGTCGGGAAAGAAATCGCGATTACCGATGATGACGCCGAAGGTCGGCAAAGTTGGAGTAGGCATGTTACCGAAAGACCTGAGTGGGCGGTCACTGAAATACAGCGACGACTACGGCGTCGTAGTCGTCGCTTTTACATTGAGTTTGTTGAACCGGGGCCGAACGGCCGCTTGATCACCAGCCGTCTGGGTCCAAGTAAGGGTTACCACTGTGAATCTGCCTCAACGAGTCGCGGCGTGTCATGAATTCGCCGTGCCCGTCTGCCATGACAACATCGCCGCGAACACTCATGTCATTGGGTACTGTTGTATTTCCGCCTACTCGTGACTTGGTGACCAGGCGATTTCCATCGTCGTGCTTGGACGAAAGCAAATCCATTTGTCCCCCCCCGCCGACGCCGGCAGAGACCTCGTTATAAGGGTTCGGCTGGAAGCAACCGTCGTCGACTCCGGTTGAATCCTGGCAGTAGAGCAGAATTTTGTCAGAAGTGTTCTTGATGGACCCAATTCTACCGTTGAACCTGCCATCGCTACGTGCGGTCACATCTGTAATGACAACGCCACCCGGGTATTTGGCAGCGGGCACCAGTCCGGCGTTAAAACCTTGTCCCGCTCCGCTGTTCTTATTGCTGGTAGCGTAGTTATCGTTCATCGAGTAGCTGTATCGATACACGTTACCGCCCGTCGCCTCATTGTACCGACCGTTCAGAAGATCAGATGGGCAGCGAAACAAACTTTCAAGTTGAGGGCTGGCATCGTTTGCGCCTTGACCGGTCGTGTGAATCACAGGTTTCGCAGAACCCAGATATTTCGCCAAGCCACTCCACGTGATGTTTTGATCGGCCGGCGTGCCAATTCCGTTGCCGGGAGATGCGCCGGAGACCGGATCAATATTCCGCGTCCAGGAAATCCAATTGCTCTGCGTTTTGGCTTGATCCTGCGAACCGCCGGCACTGATGCCGCCCGACGTATTCACGTAAAACAGGCCAGCGCCGCGAGAAGGCATCAGCCCTTTATTGTCCTGGGCAAACATGTTCATCGCCATCACGATTTGGCGCATGTTGCTCAGGCACTTCACGCGACGTGCAGCCT
>JAQGHK010000443.1 GCA_028288875.1 Phycisphaerales bacterium
CGGACCGGGGCCATGCTGCGCTGACCTGCCTCTTTTCAAACGAGTCCGGTTGCTATGTGAAAATAGCGGCCACTTTGAAGGGAACTGAACATGTCGAGGATCGTCGCAAGCCCGAGCAGGTCATCGCCAAGTTGCGTGAGGTCGAGGTGGATTTGTCGAAGGGGACGCCGGCGGCGGCAGCGGTGAAGAAGATCGCGGTCAAACGGGCTCAAATCAGGTGGGCAAAGTCGAGGGTTTACGGCCGGAAAAATAGGCAGAACCGGCGTACCAAACCCTGTACTTAACTGTTTCTGTCAAAGCGAAAAGCCCGGAAAATCCGGGCTTTTCGATGACTCCAAGGGGATTTGAACCCCTATTCCTTCTTTGATCGCCTGGACAGGCGTTTGACCACCTCGAATTCGATACGAATGCCTTCGCAGACCGCGGAAACCGCCCGCGGCTGTCGTAAAACGTAGTTGTCAGCCGCCCCGGGCAGTCGGTGGCCCGCCAAAAGACGGGCTTGGTCGAGTGAAACCCTACAGGCCGTCGTAAACGACGCGTCGCGAATTTGGCCGAACGTCGCACGTCCCCCGGCATACTGCTGCCACGCTGTGAAAATGGTCTGTCTACTGTGCGGTCAGCGGGCCGAACGGAAGATTCGGTCGTAGCCTTTCGTGCGCCGGCCAAAGGGCATCTGCGACATTGTCATAAAGAATTTGCGGATGTGGGGGAGGATTTCTGGCAAATGCGACCTGACCAGATGCTAATTGTCTTGATTGCAGCGGCGTAGTCAGCTATCTGGTTCTATTGAAACGTGGGTGGCGGGGGAGAAGGCTCGGTTCCCGGGCCGTGGGCGGCTTGTGAAAGCTGGCCTTCAAGGTTTCAGGCTTCTTAATAGTGGGTCAGTAGCGGAGGCGTTCTGTGGTTGCGCGCTTTTGACTAAGGAACCGCTATGCATGCTCCGCGTCCGTTCCGGCCTCGAATCCGTTTGCGAAATGGGCGACCCGTCGAAGCCCTTGAGCGGCGCGCCTTGCTGTCAGTGACGACGCCGTCGTTCGCATCTTCCTATCAGCAGAGCTGGCTTCAGGATTTTACGACGATGACTTCGCTGAGCGTGTCGGCCCATGGCCCGATCGGGCCCGGCGGCAGCACTTGGGTCGCCCATAAGCCGGACGGCGGCGATTGGTTTGCCTTCAGCGATCCGGCGGGCAAACTTAGCCCGTTTGATGTTGATAGCGACGGCCTGACGATCCGTGTTCAGAAAAACGGCGATCCGAACAACGGATTCAACGGCTACACCGGCGGGCTCCTGTCTTCGCTCGATCATGACGGGAACGGGTTCGCACAGCAGTACGGCTATTTCGAAGTGTCGATGCAAACACCCGGCGGGCCGAACACCTGGCCGGCGTTTTGGCTGCTGAGCCGCAACGGGCTGGTCAATCCATCGATCGATGTCGCGGAAGTCGACGTCACGGAAAGCTACGGAAACTACGGCGCCGGCCCCAACAACAGCCCGGCGGGCGATCCTAATGTCACGACGGCGGCTTGGCACCAGTGGAATGCCAACGGCACGCAGAGCTCGGACGGCCATCCAGTAGAAGTCGGCGGCTTTAGCACCGGCTATCACACGTACGGCGTGGACATCGAGCCGACGGGTCTGACCTACTACGTCGACCGGCAAGTGGCTTGGACGGCCCCAATTTTTGAAGCGGCCAAGCAGCCGATGTACGTGCTGCTTGATCTGGCCTTGGGCGGCGGCAGCTACAACAACGCCGCCGGCACCGGCTACGACTGGAATCTGACACCCGCCATCAACGACCTCCATGTTCAATACGTCTCCGTCTGGGCCAGCCCGGCCAGTCCGAATTATTCGCCGGGGCTTTCCGCAGGCGTCACGGGCACAACCATCGGAACCACCGGCAGCTGGGGGAGCGGAAATACTGGCGTTTACACAGCGTCGGACGGTGCGAACGCCGCCTTTGACGGCGACCTGAACACCTTCTTCGACGCACCCGCATCCACTAACGGCCAAGGCGTGTGGGCTGGCCTTGATCTGGGTACGTCGAAGCTCATCACGGCAGTGTCGTTCGCGCCGCGCATCGGCGGCAATGACCGAATGCCCGGCGGCAAGTTCCAAGCGTCCAATACCGCCGACTTCAGTTCGGGCGTCGTTGATCTGTATCGTATCCCGAGTATGCCGGCCGACGGGATTCAGACGATCCCAGTCAATTCCGGTACCGCCTTTCGATACGTGCGATATCTTTCGCCGTCCGGTGGTTGGGGCAATATCGCCGAGCTGGCGTTCCAGGCGCTCAAGCCGCCCGCTGCTCCGAGCGGCGTGGCCGCGACAGCCGCGAGCGGGTCTCAGATTGACCTGTCCTGGAGTACCGTCAATGGTGCTACGGCGTTCAACATCTATCGTGGCACCCGGCCCGATGGCGAAGGCGCGATAGCGCTGGCCACCAGCGTAACGGGCACCCGCTTCAGCGATCTGACCGTCGCCCCGGGCACGACTTACTATTACAAATTGGCTGCGAGCAATCCCTCCGGCGTCGGCCCGCAAAGCGCAGAAGTATCGGCCACGCCGCAAGGCGCGGGGCCGGTCAATCTGACAGGAGCGACAATCGGCACAACCGGGAGTTGGCTGACGGGCGATACCGGCGTCTACACCGCGAGCGATGGTGCAAATGCTGCCTTTGACGGCGACCTTGCGACTGCCTTTGACGCGCCATCCTCCAGTGGCGGCAGTGGGGTGTGGGTCGGAGAAGATCTCCGTGTGCCGAGCGTCATCACGCAGATCACGTTCTCGCCGCGAAGTAACTTCGTCGATCGAATGATCGGCGGCCGGTTCCAAGTGTCGAACACTGCGGACTTCTCCAGCGGCGTAGTCGATCTCTACACGATCACCGGCACGCCTTCGGTCGGCATGCAGACGGTGCTCGTGAACAGCGGGATCGGTTATCGATACTTCCGCTACCTCTCGCCCGCGGCGGGTTGGGGTAACGTTGCTGAAATCGCTTTGCGTGGAACGGCCTCGGCAACTCCGCCGGTCGTCCCGCCCCCCGGGGACTTCAATGCCGACGGGAAGATCGATTTCAACGATTTTCTCGTTTTGCAGAACCACTTTAACCTGCCCGGCACTTACAGCGACGGCGATGCTGATGGCAACGGCTTGGTCGACTTCAATGATTTCCTGATCCTTCAGAACCATTTCGGATTTGGCACGTAATGGCGGCACTGCTGCAGTCCGAACTGCATGCGTTGCGGTAAGGCGCTCAAAATTATTGTTCAGAGGCGCCACTCCGAATTCGGTCGGACGATGAGACCGTCTGCCACGCCGCCGGTGGTTCGGTAGAATCCCGGGGCATTCTCGTGTACCAATCGGGTGATGATCGTCGTCCCCGAACACATCAAAGGCCTCGTTTTCGACTGTGACGGCACCATCGCCCACACTATGCCGCTGCATTACCAGGCATGGGTGCAGGCGCTTGGTGAACACGGCGTCGACTTCCCGGAAGCCCTCTTTTATGAGTTCGGCGGCATGCCCACCGAAGTTATCATCGCTACGCTGAACGAGCGCCACGGCTATTCGATGCCCGTTGAGGAGACGGCCC
The DNA here is from genome assembly GCA_028288875.1 of Phycisphaerales bacterium. Taxonomy (GTDB): domain Bacteria; phylum Planctomycetota; class Phycisphaerae; order Tepidisphaerales; family Tepidisphaeraceae; genus RYN-431. The sequence goes on from JAQGHK010000443.1 coordinate 3,594, forward strand.
ACCGTAAGGAAGACCTCTTCGAACAATTTATCCCGCAGGTCACGCCGATCGAGCCCGTCGTCCAGCTGATTCGCGACAATATCGGCAAGCTCCCGATGGCGGTCGCCACTGGCGGCTGGCGGCGCATCGCGACCAAGACGCTGACCGCCATGGGCGTTATCCAACACCTGCAGGCCATCGTTTGTGCCGAGGACGTGAAGCACGGCAAGCCCGCGCCAGACATCTTCCTGGAAGCCGCCCACCAGATCGGCATCGCGCCGGAACTGTGCATGGCATTCGAAGACGCCAACCTCGGCGTGCAATCCGCCAAGGCGGCGGGCATGCTGGTGTTGGACGTCCGCTCGTTCACGATGTGAGCGACCGATACACTTCAGATCGCGAATCACGCAACGGAGGAAAACGACATGAGCACTCTCACCCAAACGCCGGCTTGGCAGGCCTTGGCGAAGCATCACGAGTCGATCAAAACCACCACGCTGCGCGACCTGTTCGCCAAGCAGGGCAACCGGTTCGATCAGTTCAAACTGCAGTTCGAAGACATCCTGCTCGACTTCTCCAAGAACCGCATCACGGATGAAACGCTGAAGCTGCTGCTCGACCTCGTGAAGCAGGCCAAGGTGGAATCCTGGCGCGACCGCATGTTCAGCGGCGACAAGATCAACACCACCGAGGACCGCGCCGTTCTGCATGTCGCTCTCCGCAATCAATCGAATCGGCCGATCAAGGTCGATGGCAAAGACGTCATGCCCGACGTCAACGAAGTGCTGAAGCGGATGAAGGCGTTCAGCGAAGCCGTGCATAGCGGTAAGCATGTCGGCTACACCGGCAAGAAGATCACGGACATCGTGAACATTGGCATCGGCGGCAGTGATCTCGGCCCGGTGATGGTGACCAATGCGCTCGTGCCGTACGCCGTGAAGGGCATCAAGGCGCACTTTGTCAGCAATGTCGACGGCACGCACATCGCCGAGGCGCTCAAGCAGTGCGACCCCGAAACCACGCTCTTCATCATCGCCAGCAAGACCTTCACCACGCAGGAAACGCTGGCCAACGCGCACAGCGCCCGCGACTGGTTCCTGGCGACGGCGAAAGACAAGGCGCACGTCGCCAAGCACTTCGTCGCCGTCTCCACGAATGCGGGCGAGGTCAGCAAGTTCGGCATTGATACCGCCAACATGTTCGGCTTCTGGGACTGGGTCGGCGGGCGATATTCGCTTTGGAGCGCCATCGGCCTGTCGATCATCCTGTATGTCGGTTTCGACAATTTTGAGAAGCTGCTCGCCGGCGGGCATTCGATGGACAACCATTTTGCCTCCACGCCGCTGGAGAAGAATCTGCCGGTGATCCTGGCGGTCATTGGCCTCTGGTACAACGACTTTTTTGACGCCCAGACCGAGGCGATTCTGCCGTACGATCAGTACCTCAGCCGGTTCGCCGCGTATTTCCAGCAGGGCGACATGGAGAGCAACGGCAAGGGCGTCGACCGCGACGGCCACAAGATCGACGACTACCAGACCGGCCCGATCCTCTGGGGCGAACCCGGCACGAACGGCCAGCACGCGTTCTATCAGCTCATCCACCAGGGCACGAAGCTGATCCCCTGCGACTTCATCGGCTTCGCGAAATCCCACAACCCGCTCGGCCGGCATCACGTGATGCTGATGAGCAACTTCTTCGCCCAGACCGAAGCCCTCGCCTTCGGCAAAACCCCTGAGCAGGTCCGCACAGAACTCGGCGACAAGGTGCCCGACGCCCTCATCCAGCAACGCAGCTTCCCCGGCAACCGCCCGACAAACAGCCTGCTGATCAAAGAACTGACGCCGTACACGCTGGGTCAGCTCATCGCCCTATATGAGCACAAGATCTTCGTGCAGGGCATCGTCTGGAACATCAACAGCTTCGACCAATGGGGCGTCGAGCTGGGCAAGCAATTGGCTGGGAAGATCCTGCCGGAACTGGAAGCGGCAGGCACGGTGTCGAGCCACGATTCATCGACCAACGGGCTGATCAACCACTTCACATCGACCAAGTAACCTTTCCCAAAAAGTCGCTTCACCCAGCAGCGATGGCTCCAGCCATCGCTGCTGTTTTTGGCTGCTCACCACCTCCAAAACCGATCGGCCATAAGTCGAAAAAATGACGCCAATCTTGCTCCAAATACTTACAAACGCGCAGCGCACGTTAACTGCTGCAGGGCCAACAGATAGGCCACAAAACGGCGCGC
>JAQGHK010000483.1 GCA_028288875.1 Phycisphaerales bacterium
TATCATCCGCTGTTTGAGATCGCCGCATTTCGCCGGGCTAGCCGGGACCGGTTTTTCCTGTGTATCGAGGCGGCCGATCCGATGTTTGACCGCGCGGCCTGCCGATCACTGCTCGAAGCCCAGCGGCCGATCGCGATTACGGAGGTGCCGCTGCGATGAGGCCCTTGCTCGCCATCTTCGGTGCGGTGCTGCTGATCGCCGGGTGCGACGCGAAGTCGGACATGGGCGAGCAGGCAAAGTACAAACCGTACGCGCCGAACCCTGATTTCAATGATGGGGCGTCCGCTCGGCCCTTGGTCGCCGGCGTTGTCCCGCGTGATCCGGCCACTGTTCCCGGCGGGCCGTACCTGGCGGTCGCTGCGATCTCCGCCGCGGGCACGAAGGGGACGATCGAAGACGCCACGGTCAATCCCCGGCCGATTGATGCAGCGATGATTTCACGCGGGCAGGAAAAGTTTGAGATCTATTGCTCCGCCTGTCACGGCCGGCTCGGCAACGGCTTGGGCATGATCGCGCAGCGCGGACTGATGCATCCGCCGTCGTTCCATGTCGACCGGCTGAAGAATGTGGGCGATGGCCATCTCTACAACGTTATGACGGCCGGCTATGGCGCGATGTATTCGTATGCCGACAAGATCGCGCCGCAGGATCGGTGGGCCGTGGTGGCGTATGTTCGCGCGCTGCAGGCGATATCCAGCGCTTCCAAGCTGTCACCCGACGTGGCAGCCGTGCTGCAAGGCGCGGGCGATGCCAAGGCCAAGACGGCGGGGTACCGGCAATGAGCGAAATGCCGATCCACGATCTGAACCTCCGTCGCCATAACGCCTGGCGCTACACGATGGGCGTGGGAATCGTCGGCGGAGTCCTTGTAGTGTCGCTGCTCATCAGCGCGATCTTCTGGCCGCACGCGGTGATGCGGTCGTATCTGTTCGCGTACGTGTTCTGGCTGAACATTTCGCTCGGCGGGCTTGGCTGGTTGATGCTCGCTCACGTGACGGGCGGAGCCTGGGGCCGAACCACGCGGCGCTTTGCCGAGGCGGCTGCGGGCGCATTGCCGCTGCTCGCGATCTTGGGACTGCCGCTGATCTTCGCCGCGTCGCACCTATACGCCTGGGCCGACCCAGCCGAATGGCAGGCCGACCCAGTGTTGACGTACCGGCGACCGTGGATTTCCACGCCATGGGTCGCGGGCCGGGCGGCCCTCGCGTTCGCGCTCTGGATCGGCCTCTGGACCCTCCTTCGGCGTGCCTCCATCGCCCAGGATCAAGCAACAGATCCAGCCGATCAGCTTCGCCTCGGCCAGAAGATGCGATCGATCGGTTCGGTCGGTCTTCCCGTACTCTTCGTCACCGTCTTCCTTTTGTCGGTTGACTGGATCATGTCACTGGAACCCCACTGGATCAGCAGCGTGTTCGGCCTGGTGATTCTGATGGGCCAAGCCACTGGCTCAATAGCGCTGACCATCATCGCCCTTTATCTGGTCGAGCACGCAACCGGTGGGTCAATCGCATCGCCAGACCGCCTTCATGATCTCGGCAAGCTGCTGCTGACCAGCCTCGTGCTCTGGGCTTACATGAACTTCGCGCAGTATCTCGTTCAATGGATGGGCCAGACGCAGGAAGACATTCACTGGTACGTCCACCGGTTGCACGGCGCGTGGAGCTGGGTCGGCGCGGCCGAGTGCGCGCTGGGGCTAGGCGTGCCGCTCGTGCTGCTGCTGTCCAGGCCGCTCAAGCGCAGTCTCAAGTCATTGACGATGGTGGCCATTTGGGTGTTCGTTATGCGTGTGGTCGATGTGCTGTGGACGATCGCCCCGTCCGGCCCGCATGGCGAAGTTGGAACAGTTTATTGGTCCGATCTTCCCGCATGGCTTGGTATCGGCGGCGTATGGACCGCCGCGATGGCCTGGCATTTGTCGCGTGCGCCTCTGAGGCCGTTAGCGTACTTGACCAGCGGCGCGAACGTCACCGGCCTTATCGTCGAAGGAGGCGTCCATGCGCGATGACCTGCCCATCGGCCATGCCGAGCCGGACGCCGACGCGATCGCGCGTGGGTATGAAGCCCGCGATGTTCGCGTCAGCGTGCTCGCGGCGCTATTCGTCGGCTTCGTGGTGCTATTCTCAGTGCTCTGCGGCGGCCTTTGGTGGCTGTATCGGCATGAGACGAGGAGTGTAGCATCCGGATCGCCGCGATCGGCGATCGACGCGGTCACTGTCACGGACGCGCCACCGCTTCAACCGCAGACCGGCCATGAAGCCCTCGATTCGTGGGATCTCCGGAAGATGCACGATCAGGAAGACGCCACGTTCACCAGTCTTGGCTGGAAGGTGGACGAGCGGACCCATCGCTTTGCCGTCCCACCGGAACTGATCCACGCCCTTCAACACCGGCCCGCGGCCACGCAGCCGCTCGGCGGGGGGCGTTGATGGACGCGCCGCACATCAACCGGCTGATGCCGGAATCGGCGTCGAACTTTGCACCGAAGGTCGATGCGCTACTGCTTTATCTGCTGGGTATCTGCAGCTTCTTCGCCGTGCTGATCTTGGTGCTGATCGTGTTCT
>JAQGHK010000502.1 GCA_028288875.1 Phycisphaerales bacterium
TGTTCGGCTTCATGAACAACGCTTCGTTCATGAGCCCCGACGGCACGCAGTGCACGCTCTACACGCCGCCGGCCGTTGAGGCGCTGACCTACATGCAGAGCGTGTACGACGACGCCGGCGGGTACGAAGCCGTCCAATCGTTCCAGGCCGGCTTCCAGACCGACGCGCTCGATCCGTTCATCCTCGGCAAAGTGGCGATGAAGATCGACGGCAACGAAAGCATGCGTCAGATCGCCCAATACGCGCGTGATCTGGACTTCGGCATCGCCCCGCCGCCCCGCCCCGCGGCCCTGGCGAAAGACGGCCCGGTGACCTGGTCCGGCGGATGGGCATTGGCTGTTCCTTCGAACAGCCGCAACAAGCAGGCCGCTTGGGATTTCATTCGCTTCTGCTCCAGCGACACCGCGTACCACGTGCAGCTCGAAAGCGGCCGGCAAACCGCCGAGGCCGAGGGCCGAACGTACCTGCCGAGCATGTACCCCCGGCCGTCGGTCAACAAATACGCCTTAGAGAAATACGTCAACGCCAACCCCGACGTGCCCGTCAAATTCCAGACGGCCATGCAGACCTACGACCGGCTTCTGCCCGCCGCCCGCTTCCGCCCCGTGACGCCGGTCGGCCAACTGCTTTGGAACGAGCAGATCCGGGCGATGGAAACGGCGCTCTACCACCGCATGTCGCCGAGCGAGGCGCTGCAGCAATCGCAGGCCATCGTGCAGCGCGGCCTCGACTCAATCCTCAAGCCCGCGCCCGGCACGCCGATCCATTCGTGGAGCGGGTTCTACGTCGCTTACGCGGCCATCCTCCTCACCTTCGCCGTCATCGTCGCCGTCCGCTTCTTCGGCCGTCGGACCAAGATCGACGGGCTCCGCCGCAAGCAGTGGGCGGGCGGGCTGATCTGCGTGTCGCCGTGGTTGATCGGCTTCATCATCTTCGGCGGCGGGCCGATGCTGTTTTCGCTGATCATCAGCTTCTGCGATTACGACATTCTCAACCCGCCCCGCTTCATCGGCCTGGCGAATTACCGCGAAATGATTCTCACCGACAACCTGCTGCCGACGGCCGTCTGGAACACGGTGTACATGGTGATCGGCGTGCCGCTGGGCATGGGCGTCAGCCTGGGCCTGGCGATGCTGCTGAACCAGAAGGCCCGCGGCATCGCGGCGTGGCGCACGCTGTTTTACCTGCCGGCCGTGGTGCCGATGGTCGTCTCCAGCGTGCTGTGGATCTGGATTTTGAATCCTGAAGGCGGGCTGATCAATCTGATTCTGGAAGCCTTTCACATCCAGGGCCCGCGCTGGTTGCAGTCGGCCCAGTGGAGCAAGCCGTCGCTCATTCTGATGGGCCTTTGGACGGCCGGTAGTGGCATGATTGTGTGGCTGGCTGGCCTCAATGGTATTCCGGAAAGCCTGTATGAAGCGGCATCGATTGATGGTGCTGGCAAATGGCGACAGTTCTGGAATATCACGCTGCCGCAGCTGACGCCGTACATCTTCTTCAACATGCTGATGGGCCTGATTGGCACGTTCCAGATCTTCGGCCAGGCATTCGTGATGACCGGCGGCGGGCCTGAAAACAGCACGCTGTTTTATGTCTATCACCTGTTCAATTACGCATTCCGTTACGGCCGCATGGGTTATGCGTCGGCAATGGCATGGGGCCTGTTCATCGTGGTGCTGGGCCTGACGGCTTTACAGCTCAAGCTGTCTCAGAAATGGGTCCACTACGGCGATCAGGCGTAACCGATGAAACACACCCCCACCGGCCGACTGTTTCTTTACGGCACGCTGATTTTCGGCGCGATCGTCTTCTCATTCCCCTTCGTCTGGATGGCTTCATCCAGCGTGAAGGTCGATCGCGAACTGTACAGCGATGAGCTGACGATCCGCCCCCTGAAGCCCTCGGCCACGGCCGTCAGCCCTTGGATCGACAAGGACTATTACGCGCGTCTACCGGGCACGGCCGAGCGGCAGGCGGACGTGCTGCCGGCGCTGGAAAAGCTGGCGGCCCCGCAGATGGAAGTACCTGCCGGCATCAACGGCGGTGAACTCTCCAAGCAGGTCGCCCGCGGCGTCTACCAACGGCTGTCGCGCCTGCTGCCTGACGCCGTCTGGACCGGTGGCACCCCGCAAGCGGTCGCCGAGGCGGCCAAGCCGATCGTGAACCAGGAGATGGTCGGCAATATCGTCGGCAACCTGACCCGCAAGATGGCCATCGGCACGCTGCGCGTCGGCCTGGATGACGACACCGAATTTGAGCCCAAACACGGTTCGCCGATCACGCAGCGATGGGACAAGGTTTCTTCGGACGTGATGACCCTGACGGACGACCCGACCTCCACCCGGCGCACGGCCGCGAATGTGGCCTACGACTTCACCCACGGCGACAGCTTCTCCATGACCGCCAACGTCGCCCTGCCGACGACGACCGATCACGTCGCGCGGGTTCGCCTGCCCGTTCGTCCGGATGACAGCTGGCATAGCCTGTCGATGACCGTCGAGGCCAACGGGCAAAAATGGGAGGGATTGCGCGAGATTCCGCTCGCGAATTTCGACTGGCAAACCCTTACCTGGCAATGGCCTAGCGCCGATGACACCAGCCTTAAAATACACAATTGGGTCACCCTGAAGCAGGTCGGCACGTCATCGGTCACTGATCCGAAAACAATGCGCGTGACGCTAGCCGTCCATCAGGCCTCGGCCTCGCGGGCGTGGTGGAACAAGATGCGGCTGAACTACGACCGCGTGACCGACAGCATCCCGTTCTACCGCTACCTGCGCGTCAGCATCTTCCTAGTTGCGG